>JAQGHZ010000144.1 GCA_028291485.1 Rubritepida sp.
ACACGGCCCTGGTCGTCCCCTGGCGCAGCCTGCGCGACGAGGCGCTGGAGGGCGCGGCGCCCACCAGCACGCTGCTGATCGTCGCCGGCCTCGCCAGCCCGAAATTCCTGGTCGAGGTCGAGGCCGAAGCCTTTCTCTCTACCCCATAGGCCGTCCGAGATCTCCTGCGGGTTGGTTTCGCTGGACTCGCCAAGGCCGCCGCCGGAATTCCCAAACGGTCTCCAACCACCCCAAGAACGGAAACGTCCCAGAACAATGAACATCGTCCGACGCGGCCTGCTGGCCGCCGCCGCCCTGGCTCCCTGCGCCGTCCAGGCGCAGCCCGCCTGGCAGCCGACCCGGCCGCTGCGCCTCATTGTCCCCTTCGCGCCGGGCGGCAGCACCGATGTCGGCGGCCGCCTCATTGCCGAACGCATGGGCGAGACGCTGGGCCAGCCCGTGGTCGTCGAGAACCGCACGGGCGCCGGCGGCGCGGTCGGCGTCGAGGCCGCGGCGCGCAGCCCGGCCGACGGCTATACCTTGCTGGTCGCGACCAACGGCGCCTTCACGCTGGCGCCGCATCTGGGGCTGATGCGCACGGTGGACGTGCGGCGCGAGCTCGCCATGGCCTCGATGATCTTCACCTCGGACGTGATCGTGACGGTGAATCCGCGCGTTCCCGCACGCAACATCGGCGAGTTCCTGGCCTATGCGCGGTCGCGGCCGGGGCAGCTCTCCTTCGCGACCTCCGGCGTGGGGTCGGGCACGCATATCTTCACGGAACTCTTCATGGCAGTGGCCGGGATCGAGATGGTGCACGTGCCCTATCGCGGTTCGGGCCAGGCCATGTCGGACCTGGTGAACGGCACGGTGCAGGTGATGCTGGACCAGCCGGCCAGCTCCATCGCCCAGGTCCGTGCGGGCGCCATCCACGCGCTGGCGACCAGCGGCGCGCACCGCCTCGCCCTGCTGCCGGACCTGCCGACCTTCACCGAGGCGGGCCTCGCCGAGGCGACCTCGCAGAGCTGGGGCGCCATCGCCGTCCCGGCCGGCACGCCGCCGGCGGCAATCGAGCGGATCGGCGCCGCGGTGCGCGAGGCGGTGGCGCATCCGCCGGTGGTCCAGCGCATGGCGTCGGTCGGACTCGACGCGGTGGGCAACACGCCGACCGAGATGGAGCAGGTCATCGCGCGCGACTACGAGCGCTGGGGCCGGCTGATCCGCGAGCGGAACATCAAGGTCGATTAGGCGTTCCAGGAAGAGAAGGGTTTGCGGGATGATGGCCGTCGCTTCGGTGGGGAGAAACGGATGTTCGCTCGACTCCTTGTGGCGGCCGGGATCGCGATGAGCAGCGCGGCTCAGGCGGGGCAGGAGAGCCCGCAGGCGGTGCTGGACCGCTTCGCCGCCAACTTCCACACGATGGACGCGGCCGCGCAGGCGGCCCTGTTCCGGCCGGATGCGACCTTCCTCGGTTCGTCGGTGCCGGGGATGTTGCGGGGGCCGGAAGGCGCGCTCGGCTATTTCCGGACGGCCTGGGCCAACGCCGCGCCGGGCACGATGACCTGCGATCCGGTCTTCCAGCAGCCGTCGCCGGACGTGGTGCTGTTCTCGGCGATCTGCCGCCTCGTCCGGCCGGAGCGGACGGCGGTGCTGCGGGCCAACGGCACGATCCTGCGGGATGCGGAGGGCTGGCGCTTCGCGGATCTCCACGTCTCGGCGACGCCGCTGCCGCGCGGCTAAAGCGCCGCCAGCCCCAGCGTCACCGCCAGCCCGCCCAGCACGGGCAGCGCCAGCCCGCCGCGCCAGAACAGGATCGCGACCGAGGCCGAAAGCCCCGCCACCCGCGACACCAACGGAATTTCCGCGAGGATCCCACCGGGCGCGATCACCGCCGCCAGCACGAAGGCCGTCAGCGTCGCCAGCGCCACCGAGGCGGCCCAGCGCACAAAGGGATGGTCCGTCCGCAGCCGTCCCGCCACCAGCAGCCCGACCGCGCGCATCGCCGCGCAGGCCAGGATCAGCAGAACGAGGGCGAGGTCAGCGGCGCTCAGCACCAGACTTCCCCCTTTGGCCCCAAAGGAACGCCGCCGTCCCGCCGACCAGCCCGGCGCCGAGCAGCGCCCAGGAGGCGGGGAGCAGCAGCACCAGCGGCGTCGCCACGGCGCCGCAGAGCACCGCGCGCCGGGCCGGCGCGAAGCGCGTCTCGCCGGCGAGGATCGTGCCGAAGTAGAGCGGGTTGATGAAGAGCAGCGCCGCCAGGATCCAGCCGTCCAGCAGCGGCGCGATGGCATAGCCGAGCCTGGTCGAGAGCCCCGCCACCGTCCAGGAGGTCAGCGCGAAGCCGAGATACCAGGTGATCCGGTCGGCCGGCGGGATGTCGGGCAGCCGCCGCATCGCCATGGCCCAGGCGGTCACCGCGATGAAGGGCAGCGCCAGGAAGCGCGCCGGCCCGCGCGGCCCGAGCCAGGGCGCGAGCGCCACGGCCATCGGCAGGAAGCGCGCATTGGCCGCGACGGCGCCGAGCACTGCCGGCAGCGGCCCGCCCGGCGCGTTCACCGCGGCCAGCAGGACCATCTGCCCGGGCATGCCGTAGACGAGCTGGCCCGCCGCCAGCCCCCAGCCGAGGCCGAGCCCCGCCGCCTGCACCGCCGCGCCGAAGGCCAGGAAAGTGGCGGCCATCGCCAGCGCGGGGGCGCCGAGCGCCTCGCGGCAGGCGGAACGGAAAACCATGCCGCAGGATCACCGCGCCCGGCCGCTTCGTCCAGACCGGCAGGGTGGCATCCGCGCTGAGGGCCATGCATAGATGGCCGAAGTCCTGCCCGGGAGAACGCCATGATCCGAATGCACCGTCGCGCCCTGCTCGCGGCCCCGCTGCTCGCCACGCCCGCCGTTGTGCGCGCCCAGGCGCCGGTCGTGAGCCGCACGGCGCGCATCCTGGCGGGCTTCCCCGCCGGCGGCACGGTGGACGTGGCCTGCCGCCTCTTCGCCGAGCGGCTGCGCGGGGTCTGGGCGCCGCAGGTGGTGGTGGAGAACCGGGTCGGCGCCACGGGGCGGCTGGCCATCGAGGAGCTGATCCGCAGCGACGCCGACGGCACCTCCATCCTCATCACGCCGGCCAGCATGGTGACCATCTTCCCGCATCTCTACGGCAACCGGCTACGCTACAACCCGGCGGCCGACCTGCAGCCGGTGACGCCGGTGGTGATCTATCCCTTCTCCTTGGCGGTGGGGCCCGCCGCGGCGGGGGTCACGAACCTCGCGGAGTTCATCGCCTTCGCGAAGTCGCGCAACGGGACCTCCTACGCCTCACCGGCGGCGGGCTCGGTGCCGCACTTCACCGGGGTGATGCTGGCCCGGGCGGCCGGGATCGAGCTGACCCACCTGCCCTATCGCGGCGCCGCCCCGGCCATCACCGACACCATCGCGGGCCAGATCCCCGCGACCATCAACGTCATCGGCGACCAGGTGGAGCACCACCGCAGCGGCCCCCTCAAGATGATCGCGGTGACGAGCGCGCAGCGCCTGCCGCGCTTCCCCGAGGTCGCGACCTTCGCCGAGCAGGGCTTTCCCGATCTGACCTCGGACGAATGGTTCGGCGCCTTCCTGCCGGCCCGCACGCCGGCCCCGCTCGTGCAGGCGCTCAACGCGGCGCTGGTGACGGCCGCGCAGAACGCCGAGCTGCGGCAGAACCTGGAATCGCGCGAATTCGAGGCGATCACGAGCCCCAGCGCGGAGTTCGCGGCGCGCATCCGGCAAGAGACGGTGAAGTGGGGGCCGGTCGTGCAGGAATCGGGGTTCCGGCCGGAGGACTAGGGTCTGCCCCCGAAGTTCGCCGCTCGGCATGAAGAGGGAGGTCGCCGCATAGCGGCGAACTTCAGATTCAGGACACTGGGGCGGAAACCCACCGATCGCGGAGCTATCGTCCGGGAGCCGGCCGGTGCCAAACCCGCAAGCGGCCGACGGTCTGGAAGCCCACCCGGTGGGCCGCGACCAGGTCGTCGCCGTGCTCATAATCCGTGAGCGGCTGTCCGGGAAAACTTGCCGCCGCCACCTGAGCCAGCCCCTGCAGAACCACCTCCGTCGCGATCCCCCTGGCGAAGACGTTGGATAGCCCCGTCACGCCTGACGAAGCCGCCAGGATGCCGCCGCCGACAGGCAGGGAATGGACGAGGCCATAGACGAACCGAATTCCAGGCACGGCCAGGAGACCTGGCCGGAACATACGAGGCTTCGCCTCGTCGGCGCTCCCGCTCCAGGCCCGCTCCCATCGGGTGAGATCGCGATCATCCACCACCTCCAACCAGCGCACCCCCGCCGCTTCCTGGCGGCCGACCGATCCCAGTGCGGGCGCCGATAGCCATTCCGCGCGGAACAGCGGGTGAAAGCCGAACGGCTGCAGACGCAGACAGTCGAAGCTGTCCTTGACAAAGAGGCTTCTGGCGCCTGCCGCCTCGATCAGGCCGGCGAGCGCCTCCGTCTGGCGCGCGCCGTCCGCCGACCCGCTCAGGGTCACGAAATCGGGATAGAACTGGGGGACACCGTGGCGATTGAGCCAGTGGCTCGCATGGAACTCGCCGGGTCCGAGGTGGGTCGCGCAGACGGCATCGCACCAGATGGCGTTGTTGTGTGCGGCCCGGCGCACCGTCTCCTCCGCCATCCGAGAATCGACCATCGCAGGCTCCGCGACGCGGCGAGAGGGGGGCACCGCGAGCAGGGCGCGGCGGGACAGGTGGATCATCGGCGTTCTCCCGGACGCCACGTAACGTCTAGACCATGATGTGTTCGCCTTCGCTCACCCATCATGGTCTAGCCGTGCATTTTAACGCGTGATTCAGACCTTCGGCGCCTACGCGCCTTCGGTCATCACGCTTTAATCCGCGATCACGTCTCGGCCACCAGCCCCAGGGACACTGGAATCTACCAGCGCAAGCTGCGCAGGGCAGCGATCGGCGCGACCTTCTCCTCCGCCGCCACCTCGAAAAGGTAGTCCGGCGAGGGGTCGGTCCCATGCGCGTCGGCCGCGAGGCCGGTCAGTGCCCAGAGGCAGTCCAGCCCGGCCGCCTGCGCGCCGGCGAGGTCCGTGTGCGGCGTGTCGCCGACCGCCAGCACGCGGCTGCGGTCCGCCATCTCCAGCATCTCCATCACCGGCCCGTAGACCGCCGGGTCGGGCTTGCCGACCTCGAAGATGTCGCCGCCCCATTCGGCATAGACGTCGGCGAAGGCGCCGGCGCAGATCAGCCGCTCGCCCGCCACCATCACCGCGCGGTCCGGATTGACGCAGACCATGGGCAGGCCGGCCTTGAAGCAGGCGGCCAGCAGATCGCGGTAGGGCTCGACCGACTTCGACCTGCGGTCGGGGTCGGGGCCGGTGTTGAGGAGAAAATCCGCCTCCTCCGGTGTCGCCACCAGCTCGGCCGCGCCGTCCTCGACCACGGAAAGGTCGCGCTCGGGGCCGATGTGGAAGGCCTTGCGGCCCAGCTTCTCGAACCAGGGCTGGTCGCGCTTGTGCAGCCAGCGCCAGGCCACCTCGCCCGAGGAGATGATGCCGCCGTAGAGGCCGCGGTCGATCTCCATGCGGTCCAGCATGCCCTGGATGAACCAGGACCGCCGCGGCGCATTGGTGAGGAAGACGACCTTCTTGCCGCGCGCCTTCAGCTCGCCCAGGCAGTCCACGACCCCCGGATAGGGCTGCCGCCCGTCATGCACGACGCCCCAGAGATCGAAGACATAGCCGTCATAGCGGTCGGAGATCGGGGCCAGGCCCTCGAGGATCGGCAAGCTCATGCATCGGTCCCTACCGCGTCCGCGACGTAGGCGAAACCGTCCCGCTTCAGCAATCGCGAGAGATCCTTCTTGATCCGGCCGACCAGCGCCGGGCCGCCATAGGCGAAGCCGGTGTAGAGCTGCACCAGCGACGCACCTGCCCTGATCTTGCGGTAGGCCAGCGCGCCCGAGGACACGCCGCCGGCGCCGATCAGCACCAGGCGCCCGCCGGCGATCCGGTAGGCGCGAGACAGCATCTCGGTCGAGCGCTCGAAGAGCGGCGCGCCCGAGAGGCCGCCGATCTGGTCCTTCAGCGGCGAGCGCAGGCTCTGCGGCCGCGCGACCGTGGTGTTGCTGATGATGAGCCCCGCCACGCCCGCCGCGACGCAGACCTCGATGATCGGCGCCAGGGCCTCCTCGGCGAGGTCGGGCGCCAGCTTCACCAGGACCGGCTTGCCGATGTCGGGCGGCGCGACCGCGGCGAGGATGGAAGCCAGCCGCTCCTCGCCCTGCAGGTCACGCAGACCGGGGGTATTGGGCGAGGAGACGTTGATCGTCACGTAATCGGCATAGGGCGCCACGCTGGAGCACAGGCCGGGATAATCCCGCTCCGGGTCCGCGCCCTCCTTGTTCACGCCGACATTGGCGCCGAGCACGGCCGGCAGCGGCAGCGGCAGCTGCTTCAGGCGCAGCAGGTACTCGTGCAGCCCGGCATTGTTGAAGCCCATGCGGTTGATGACCGCCTTGTCCTCGGCCAGCCGGAATAGGCGCGGGCGCGGGTTGCCCTCCTGGGGGCGGGGCGTGACGGTGCCGGCCTCCACGAATCCGAACCCGAGCCGCATCAGCGGCAGGATGGCCGTCGCGTCCTTGTCGAAGCCGGCGGCGAGGCCGATCGGGTTGGAGAAGTCGAGGCCGAAGGCTGTCGTGGCGAGGTTCGGCGCGTCGGGACGCGAGTCGCGGCCGGCCAGGCCCATCGCCAGGGCCTGGAGGGCCAGCCGGTGCGCGAGCTCGGCGTCTAGGCCGCGCAGGAGCGGCATGAGGGTGGAGGCGAGGAGAGGCATCATGGCGGCGCCTGGATAGGACAGATTGCCGCGCGTTGACAGGCAGGTCATGCGCGGCAACACCAAGCCGAAGACCGTCGGGGAATTCCGGCGGATCGGGTCCGCGGGTCTTTTCCGGCCTTGGTGCGCCGCCGGAACTCTCAACGGTCTCGAACAAGGTGAGGGAACATATCTGGTGCGCGGCCCGCTGCTGCTCATGGCAGGCATCGGCCTGTTCGGCCTACTGGATGCCAACAGCAAGCTGCTCGCGGGCAGCTTCTCGGCCTCGCAGACGATCTTCCTCCGCTACGCGGTCCTGCTGACGCTGCTCTTCGGCGTCCGCGCGCTGGTGCGTGGGGCGGGCGGGAAGCTGGGAACGCGGCATGCGGCGCTGCACCTGACGCGGGCCCTCTCGATGCTCGGGGCGGGCACGCTCTTCTTCCTGGCCTTCCGCCACCTGCCGCTGGCCGACGGCTACCTGATCTTCTTCACCGCGCCCTTCCTGACGCTGATCGCCGCGGCGGTCTTCCTGAAGGAGCGCATCCCCGCCGCAGCTTGGTTCTGGTCCGCCGTGGGCTTCCTCGGCGTGCTGATGGCGCTGGCCCCGCAGCTCGGCGAGGGACGGACAGGCAGCCTCTTCGGCTTCGCCTGCGCGACGCTGGGGACGCTCTGCTACACGACGAACATCACCATCAACCGCAGCCTGCGCGGCGAGAGGGGGGTGGCGCGGCTGGTGCTCTGGCCGGGGATCGTGGGCGGGGCGGCGACCCTGCCCTTCGCCGCCTGGCACTGGGCCGCGCCGACGGCGCTGCAATGGGTGCAGCTGCTGGTGAACGGGGTGGTGGCGGGCGCCGCGACGGTCTGCCTCGCGCTGGCCTTCCGCGTGGCCGCGCCGGCACGGCTCGCGCCCTTCGAGTTCATCGCCCTGCCCTGGGCGGTGGCGCTCGATTTCCTGGTCTTCGGCAACCGCCCGAGCCTGGAGGTCATCGCCGGCGGCGCGGTGGTGGCGTTGGCCTGCGTGATGAGCGAGCGCGCCGTGGCGCGCGCGGCGCGGCTGCCGCCGGCTCAGGGAATCCCGGCCGGGAACGCGTGAAGCCCGTCCGCGCCGAGCGGCACAGAGACGGCGCGGCGCACGGCCGAAACCGGCAGCGGGGCGTAGAGGTGAGGAAAAAGGCCGGGCCGGCTGCCGCCCGCTGCCGGCTCCCAGCGCAGGGAATCGCCGAGCGCGGCCGCGTCGGCCTCGACCATCCAGAGATCGGCCTCGCCGGCGCGGTGCTTCGCCGCGCTGGCCCGAAGCTGGGACGCCGTGGAGAAATGGAGAAAGCCGTCGCGCCGGTCGTCGGCGCTGCCCTGATAGGCGCCGGCGGCCTCGGCCGCGCGCCAGTCGGCGCCGCGGACGAGGGTGTAGATCAGCGGTTCCATCGCCGGATCTAGGCGGCGGCCTCGCGGGCCAGGACCGTCTTCACGGCGGGCCGCGCCTGCATGCGGGCGTAGTGGTCCGACACGCGCGGGAAGCGGGAGAGCTCCACGCCATCGCCCTCTGCCCAGCGCGTGAGGATGAAGAGGTAGGGATCGGCGACGGTGAAGGACTCGCCCATCACCCAGGGGCCCTTCAGCATCTTGTTCTCGATGAGCTCGAAGCAGGCGGTCATGGTCTGCGGCACCTTGCGCTTCATGTCGGCGAAGGAGGATTCCTCGTCGGCCCAGCGCGGGCCGCGCCCCTTGTGGGCATGCGCGACATGCGCCGTCGAGCAGAAGTAGCTGTTCACCGCCTGCAGCTCGGCGAAGGCGAAGACGTCATCCAGCGGCGCGAGCTTCTTCTCCGGAAAGCTCTGGGCGAGGAAGGCGAGGATGGCCGGCGTCTCGGTGAGAATTCCGCGCGCCGTCGCCAGCGTCGGCACGCGCGCCTTGGGGTTGAGCGCGAGGTAGTCGGGCGACTTCTGCTGCTCCGCGCCGAAGTTCACGCGCTTCGCCTCGTAGGGCGCGCCGATCTCCTCCAGCGTGATGTGCGAGGCGACCGAGCAGGCGTTGGGCGAATAGTAGAGCGTGAGCATGGTCCGGCACCGATCCCTTGGGGGCCGGAATCATCCCCGATCCGACCCCGCCCCGCAACGGCCCCTCAGAGCCGGTAGAAGGCGAGACCGCCGGACTCGACCGTGGGAATGCGGCCGAGCGCCCAGTTCGGCTGGCGAAGCTCGTCGTGCCAGTGCAGCGCCTGCCCCGTCATGTCCCGGAGCGCGCCGGAGAGGGCCCGCCCCGCCACGCGCCGGCAGACCGCCAGCGCCGGATCGCCCTCCGGCGGCCGTGCGAATCGGGCATGGTTCGGATGGCGCGAATGCCGCACCTGGAACTGGAAGGGCGCCCGCAGCACGGCGATGACAGCGCGCGGCAGGGTCGCGGGCGCGGCGCCGGCGGCGAAACGCAGCCGCGCCTCCTCGGATTCCAGCGCGGCCCGCGCGCGGTTCATCGCCATCGAGGCCAGCGCCTCGATGGCGCG
Source organism: Rubritepida sp. (assembly GCA_028291485.1). Classification (GTDB taxonomy): domain Bacteria; phylum Pseudomonadota; class Alphaproteobacteria; order Acetobacterales; family Acetobacteraceae; genus Roseococcus. The sequence continues at coordinate 9,280 of JAQGHZ010000144.1, forward strand.
GACCGGGCGGTGGCCGGCCTCGGCATAGAGAATCCGGGCCAGGAGCTCCTCGGCGGCGGCGCCGGCCGCGATGCGGGTGGGGTCGGGCGGCATCTTCATCAATCCTTCTCCTGCCGGCGCCGGACCTCGCCCAGCTTGTTCTCGATGCGGATCAGCTGCTCCGTCAGGCGCCGGTCCACGTCGCGGATGAGCGAAAGCGGCACGTAGGTGCGCGCGACCTCCAGCTTGAAGGCGGCCAGTTCGTCCCGCGTGCGGCTGAGCCCGTCGACCTGGCGCAGGTCGCCGCGGTCGATGCGGTCGAGGTCGCGCTTGATGCCGTGGACCAGCCAGTACAGGGCGCCGACGATCGGCGCCTGGGCGGCGTTGATCCACCAGAGGGGGGTGGGGTCGGTCGGATCCATGGAGCCTCCTTGGGGCTGCGCCGTGGCGCGTGGTAAAAGGCGGGAATGTGGAACGAGCCCTATCTCGAGACCTGCTGCCGCTCCGCGCTGCACCGGCTGACGCTGGTGCGGCGGCACGGCCGGCCGGCCGGACTCGCGGACGAGCCCTGCCTGCGACGGCTGGGAGACATGGGATTCGCGCAGCAGCGCGCGGATGGGCGGTTCGAGATCACCGCGGCCGGGCGGGTGCGGCACGCGAGCGAGATCCTGAGGCGGCCGGCGGCCTGAGAGATTGAGGGGCTCCGCCCCTCAATCTCCCCACCAAGAAACTCAGTTTCTTGGATCTTCGATCAGTCAAAGGGTCCAGGGCCCAAAGCCCTGGTGGGGGAGCGCGAGGGGGGCAAAACCCCTCTCGCTACGTCTCGACGCGAAGCCGGTCGTAACCCTTCGCGCGATACACCACGACCGAGACGATCCAGCTCACCGCGAAGATGCCGACGACGATGAAGCCGAAATTCGCGAGGTCGTCGCTGAGGCCGGTGATGAAGTCCCAGAACCCGCCCTCGAGCCCGAGCTTCCCGCCGATCAGCCCCAGCGCGCCCACGCCGCCGATGAAGAGGGCGACGACCACCGAGGCCGCCGTGATGGTCAGGTTGTACCAGAGCTTGCGCATCGGATGGACGAAGGCCCAGCCATAGGCGCGCGTCATCAGCACGCTGTCCGCCGTGTCCATCAGCGACATGCCGGCGGTGAAGAGCATCGGGAAGACCAGGATCGTCCAGATCGACATCCCCTGCGCCGCCTGGCTCGCGGCGATGCCCAGGACGGCGATCTCCGTCGCCGTGTCGAAGCCCAGGCCGAAGAGGAATCCGATCGGATACATGTGCCAGGACCGCGAGACGACGCGGAACAGCGGCCGGAAGACCCGCGCCACCAGCCCGCGCCCGGCGAGCAGCATGTCGAGGTCCTCGTCGACGATCTTCTCGCCGCGACGCGCCCGGCGGAAGGCCGCCCAGACGCCGCGCAGGACGACGAGGTTCGCCAGCCCGATCGCCAGCAGGAAAGTCGCCGAGACGGCCGAGCCGATGACGCCGCCGATCGTGTGGAACTCCTCCAGCCGGTCCTGCATCGCGGCCGCCGTGACGGCGATCGCCAGCGAGGCGAGCACGACGATGCTGGAATGTCCGAGCGAGAAGAAGAACCCCGCCGAGATGGGCGCCTTGCCTTCCTGCATCAGCTTGCGGACCACGTTGTCGATCGCCGCGATATGGTCGGCGTCGACGGCGTGCCGCAGCCCGAAGCTGTAGGCAAGCACGGCGGTGCCGAGCAGCACCGGATAGTCGTGGAACGCGATCAGCGCCCAGGCCCAGGCAGCCGCGTTGGCAGCGATCAGCAGCGCATA
>JAQGHZ010000222.1 GCA_028291485.1 Rubritepida sp.
CCGTGCCTCGCGCGGCAATGTGGGCCGGGCGCCGCTGCCCCCGCCGCCGCCGCCCCCGCGCCGTTGAATTTACAGCCGGCGGAGCCGCTGATTTCACAGGCGGCGGAGTTGCGCTAAACCCCTCGTGTGACGGTTCCGCTGCCCTTCTGGAAGACCAAGACCCTCGAGGCGATGACCAACGCCGAGTGGGAGAGCCTGTGCGACGGCTGCGGTCGCTGCTGCCTGCACAAGCTGCGCGAGGAAGATACCGAGCGCCTCCATCACACCGAGATCGCGTGCCGGCTGCTCGACACCGCGACCGCCCGCTGCACCGACTACGCCAATCGCAGGAGCCGCGTGCCGGACTGCATTCGCCTCACGCCGGCGCGGCTGCGCGACATCGACTGGTTGCCGCCCACCTGCGCCTATCGCCTCCTCGGCGAAGGCCGGGACCTGCCCTCCTGGCACCCGCTGCTCTCCGGCGACCCCGAAAGCGTCGTCCGCGCCGGCATTTCCGTGCGCGGCCGTGTGATCAACGAACGGCAGGCCGGCGCGACCGAGGACCACATCGCCACCTGGCCAGGGAATTGGCCACGCCGGGCGGGCAAGCGCCCCGCCGTCGGCTCACTGCCGCCTCGCTCTACTCAAGGAAACCAGCCATGAAAAATGCCCTGTTCGGCGGCGTGAACGCCGCTGTCCTCACCGCGATGAAGCCCGACTTCTCGCCCGACCTCGACCGCATGGCGAAGCATGCCAAGTGGCTGCTGGCCAATGGCTGCAACGGCCTGGGCATCCTGGGCACGACCGGCGAGGCGAACAGCTTCGGCCTGCATGAGCGCAAGCAGATCCTCGAGGGCCTCATCGCCCGCGGCGTGCCGGCCAGCGTGATGATGCCGGGCACCGGCTGCGCCAGCCTGGCCGACACGGTCGAGCTCACCCTCCATGCGAAGGAGAAGGGCTGCCGCGGCGTGCTCCTCCTGCCGCCCTTCTACTACAAGGGCCCGAGCGACGACGGCCTGTTCGCCTATTTCTCGGAAGTGGCCAAGCGCGTCGGTTCCGGTATCGCGCTCTACCTCTACAACTTCCCGCAGCAGTCGGCGGTGCCCTTCAGCCTCGACCTGATCGGCCGCCTGCTGAAGGCCTTCCCCGGTGTGTTCAAGGGCGTGAAGGACAGCTCGGGCGACTACGCGAACATGAAGGCGATGATCGACGCCTTCGCCGCTGATGGCTTCGAGGTCTACACGGGCTCGGACGAGTTCCTGCAGAAGATCCTGGCCGAGGGCGGCGCGGGCTGCATCACGGCGGCGAGCAACGCCAACTCGCATTGGGGCGCCATCGTCTATGCGAAGCGCACGGGCCCCGAGGCCGATGCGGCCCAGGCGATGCTGGCGGCGACCCGCAAGGCCGCGACCTCCTTCCCGCTGATCGCCAACCTGCGCGAAGTGATCGCGCGCAGCACGGGCGATGACGGCTACCGCGTGATCCGCCCGCCGCACCTGCCGCTCGACAAGGCGACGGCCGACAAGTGCTGGGCCACCTGGGAAGCGACGGGCGCGATCCCGCTGCCGGGCATGGCCGCCACCGCCCAGGCCGCGGAATAGTCGGCATGTCGGACTCCCTGCGCTGCCGCGCCCCTGCAGTTCCGGTCTCGCTGATCGACGACGACAAGGTGCGCGTCATCCGCTGGGAGTTCGACCCCGGCGCCGAGACCGGCTTCCATCGCCACGGCTGGCTCTATGTCGTGGTGCCGATGATGGATGGCACGCTGCTGATCGAGTACCCCGACGGCACGACCAGCACCTCGGAGCTGAAGGCCGGCGTGGCCTATCACCGCGTCGCCGGCGCCGAGCACAATGTCATCAATTCAGGGACGGCGCCGCTGCACTTCGTCGAGACGGAAGTGAAGGCCTTTCCGGGTTAAGGATCGGCTCGGGGCTTTGCCCCTGCCACGGGTCCAGCGAAGTGGCCTTGCCGTTGCCGCCATCTGTCGGGCCAGCCGGGCTGTCCTTCGCGCTCGGCGCACTGTTCGACGGCACGGCCGGAACCTGAAGATGCTGTGAGGCCGGCGCCGCGTCGCGCCATAATGCTTTGCGCGACGGTGCTGCGTGATAAGCTCCTCCGGCCAATGCCCCTGATGTCAACGAGGGCTCTGCGAGGAAACGTCTCATGCAACGTCGTCAACTGCTCCTGGGAGCGGGCGCGGCCGCGACGGCCGGTGGCCGTCTCGCGGTCCCCGCGCTCGGTGCCGAGCCCAAGACCCTGATCCACGTGCCGCAGGCCAGCATGGCCACGCTCGATCCGGTCTGGACCACCGCCGTCGTCACCCGCAACGCCGGCGCCATGCTCTGGGAGACCCTCTATGGCCGCGACGAGCGCCTGAACGCCCGGCCGCAAATGGTCGAAGGCCATACGGTCGAGGACAACGGCAAGCGCTGGACCATGAAGCTTCGCGAGGGGCTGCTGTTCCATGACGGCGAGCCGGTGCGGGCGCGCGACTGCGTCGCCTCCATCCGCCGCTGGATGAAGCGCGACCCGATCGGCCAAACCGTCGAAGCCCGGCTCGACGCACTGTTGGCGACCGATGACCGGACCCTGGTGTTCCGGCTGAACAAGCCCTTCGCCTCGCTGCCCTACGCGCTGGCGAAGACGCAGCCGACGCCGGTGATCATGCCGGAGCGGCTGGCCCTGACCGATCCCTATCGCCAGGTGCCCGAAATCATCGGCAGCGGCCCCTTCCGCTGGGTGGCGGATGAATACGTGCACGGAAGCCGCGCGGTCTTCGCGAAGTTCGAGCGCTACAACCCGCGCAACGAGCCGGTGAGCTTCTGCGCCGGCGGCTATCGCGTGATGGTCGACCGCGTCGAATGGCGCTTCATCCCTGACCCGGCGACCGCCTCCAGCGCATTGATCAATGGCGAGGTCGATTGGCTCGACCAGCCGCTGCCGGATCTGCTGCCGCTGCTGCGCCGCTCCCGCGGCGTCAACGTCGAGGTGCTGGACAACTACGGGACCTTCGGCGCGATGCGGCCGAACTGCCTGCAGGGGCCGACCGCCAACCCGGCGATCCGCCGGGTGATGCTGGCGGCGACCGACCAGGTCGCCTGCATGACGGCGGCCATGGGCGAGGATCGGTCGCTGTTCCGCGCCCCCGTTGGCTATTTCCTGCCGGGCACGCCCTCGGCCAACGACGCCGGCATGGAGGCGGTGCGCAACCGGCCCAGCCTGACCGAGCTGAAGCGCATGCTGGCCGCCACCGGCTATGCCGGGGAGCGGATCGTGTTGATGCACCCGACCGACCAGAGCTTCTACCACGCCATGACCAGCGTGGTGGCGGCGGGTCTCAGGGAGGTCGGCTTCAACCTCGACGAGCAGTCGATGGACTGGGGCACGGTCGTCCAGCGGCGCGCCAGCATGGAGCCGCTCGACAAAGGCGGCTGGTCGATGTTTCCCGCCGGCTTCCCGGCCGCGGAGTATCGGGATCCGATCACCGCCTCCAACGTCCGCGGCAATGGGCGGGACGCGTGGTTCGGCTGGCCGGACGACCCGGAGATCGAGGCGATGCGCAACACCTGGATGGACAGCACCGACGAGGCGGAGCAGCAGCGCCTGGATCGTCAAATCCAGCAGCGGGCCTTCGAGAGGGTGCCCTTCATCCCGCTCGGCCAGTACCTGCCGCCGGCGGCCTTCCGGCGGAACATCACCGGCTTGCTGAAGGGCGCGGTGCCGGTGTTCTGGAACGCGCAGAAGAATTAGCGCGATTTCGATCACTGCCGTCCGACCAAAGCCGCGAATGGGGCAGCGGCCGCTCCCCTCGCAGGCTGCAGCGCGGCCTGGAATCCCGGCCTGCTCCGACTCTTGCGCCGGCGTGACTTCGGGCAGGGACGCAAAGCCAAGGCGGCTTTGCAATTGTCTTGTTGCGTGTGGTCAGCCGAGGCGCAAATCGCTGACGTCGCGCACCTGGCGGCAAAGGAAGGAGCGAGGGGTAGCCCTCTCGATTCTACCTCCCAAACCCCTCATACCCCCGCCGCAGCGCATCGCCGCGCCCATCACGCGACACGTCCCACAGCGCATTGTCCACCGCGAGTCTCTGCCCGCCGTCGCGCTGCACCGGCCGCAGGTTCACCGAGGCCCGGTTGCGCGTGCCCACACCGAAGAAGTCGAACGGCACGCGGAGATAGATGCCCTTGTCGAAGCTGCCCTCGCCGAAGTCGCGCGAGCTGACATTGGTGAAGGTCGCGAAGCCGCCGATCTCGATGCCGCTGTCGAAGCGCCGGCCCACCTCGATCGTCCCGCCCCAGTCGCCGGCCAGGTATCGCCCCGCGCGGACCACCGTGTAGAGATTCCAGACTGGCAGGTCGGCATAAACAGAGACATGCCCCGTCGCGACGGAATAGCCGAGCGACCCGAAGCGCTGCGCGTAGTCGCGCTGCGCCACGTAGTTCACGTCGAACCCCAGCGCCCAGGACCGGTCGTGCGGCCGCCACAGCACCTCGGTCGAGATGCCGCCGAACATCGGCTCCAGCATCCCGCCCGTGACGCGCGCATAGACGTCGGGCGCGGGGTTCCACAGCCGCTCCAGGTAGAGCGCGGGAATCGTCGGCGTGTCCGTCCGCGCATAGCGCGCGAAGTCGCTGCGGACGTGCGGCAGGAGGCTGTCGCTCGGCAGCCCGCCGTCGAGGTTCCCGGCGATGTTCTGCTGCACGCTGCCGGCCACCGCCAGGTTCCAGCCGAGCTCCAGCCGCCCGCCCGCCGCCACCCCCGCCTGCCAGCGCAGCGAGGTCTTGGCGTCGCCGACCTGGAGGTTCAGCGCCGGCGCGATCCCCCAGGAGAAGCGCGGCGGCACCGTGCGGATGGCGGTACCGCTCGGCGATTCGGTGAAGGCGGGGAGAAGCTGCGTCGCGTGCAGGATCTCCTCCGCGCTGCCGCGGCCGCGGGCCAGATTCTCGAAGGCCTCGCGCATCGTGATCAGCCGCGCGACCACGGCGCCGTCGCGCTCCCAGGTGAGGTGGATGCGCTCCACCTCCGGCGGCAGGATCGGCTGGGCGGCGCGCACCACGCGGCCCGTCACCTGCGCGAGCGTGCGGTAGCGCCCGCCGGAGACGGTGATGCGCGCATCCTCGCCGCGGATGTCGAAGGCGATGGGCAGGAAGCCCGCGTCGCGCAGCGCGGGGAAGAGCCGGCGCGCGAGGGCCGCGTTGCGAGTGGCCTCGCCCTCGGCGTCGTCGGGGCCGAGGCGCAGCGTGCCGTCATAGCCGGCGGCGGCCTGCATCACGCGGTCGCGCCAGCTCGGGCGCGGCTCCGGCGGCAGGATGGATTCCGCGACGGGGTTGGGGCGCGGATACATCGGCGGCGGGGGCCGGCGCGGCAGCTCCGGCGGGTCGTCCGGATTCAGCCGCAGCGAGGCGCGCAGCAGCAGGTCCGTCCCATGGACGAAGGAAAGCCCGACATCCACATGCCGGTTGGGCTGCCAGTTCAGGCCGGCATTGAAGCGGCTGACCGCCTCGCCGCGCAGATGGGTGGTGCGGGCGGGATAGCCGCCGCGCTCGTCGCGCAGCGCGTCGGCGGAATACTCGACCTTGGCGCGCAGCCCTTCGATCGCGCCGAGCGGCGTGTCGATCGCCGGCACCGACCATTCGAGCCCCGCGAAGATGCCCGCGTTGCGACCACGGAACAGGCTGTTCAGCGCGACCGTTCCGCCCTGGCCGACGCTGCGCGGCCGGGTGTCGAAGTAGGAGTAGCCATAGCCCAGCGGATTGCGGCCGTCATTGCCGGTGGCGAGCCGTCCCCAGCCCATGCCAAGCGTCGCGTCCACCGACCAGAAGCGCTTGGAGGCCGCGATGTACTCGCCCTGGTAGAGGCCGGTGCCGATCACGTCCTGCAGCCCGATTGCCAACGCGGGCCGCCAGGCGTTCTCCTCCCAGACGCGCAGCTTGAGATCGAAGGCGCGGTCTGTGGTGGTGCCGCGCCCCGTGGTGCCATTGAGGCGGTCGGTGATGCGGAAGGTGGTCTCCAGGAAGGGCAGCGCCTGGAAGTTCACGAACCAGAAGTTGCGCTGCCGCCGCGCCGCGATTCCGGCCTCGATGGTGCCGTCCGGCCGGAAGCGCGCATTGGGCATCTCGAGCAAGCCGACGCGGCCGAAATTGGAGCCGGAGGCGGGGACATCGTCGAGGGCCTGCGCCGGCGCGGCCGCCAGCATCGCGATCAGCGCCAGAAGCATCGACGCGCACCGGGAATCCGCCCGCAAAGCGGGCGGCGCGCCCAGACCCTGCTTCACGCCCGCGGCCCAGCGGCGGCGCGAAGCCAAGGCCGCGGACGCGGCCGCGTCGCGCGAACAGCGCGCCTCCGGCGCGACGCGTTTGAAGGCACGCATAGGCTCTTCAGTTTCCGGAGCCTCGCGTGATGACCGCCAGCGCCGCCGCTGATATCGCGAGCTGCCCCGCGACCTGCGTCATGTCGCGGAGAAAGCCCCAGCTTTCGAAGGGCGAGGGGTCGTTGGGCACGATCACCAGGCTGCCCGGCGGCACGGGCGGCCCGCCCTGCTGCCAGGAGCCGAGCCCCGCCGGCGCGGACGACCCGTTGGGCAGGACCAGGAAGGCGCGCGCCTGGTCGGCGAAGCGTTGCATCCCGCCCGCCGCGGTGACGTAGCGCGAGGCCCGCCATCCCGTCACGAATTGCAGGCTGCCCGGGTTCTGCACCGAGCCGACCACCGTCACCTCGTTGGGCCGCTTGGGCATGACGATGAGGTCGCCCGGCTCCAGCAGCACATCCAGCTCCGGGCGCCCGGCGAGGACGACGGGATTGGCCTCGACCACCATGCGTCCGGCGGCGCGTGCCTCGCGGAGGGCGGCGGCCATCTCCCGCCCGGCGGCGACGGCGCCGGCGATGTCGGTGCCCTGGCGCGTGCCCACCACGGCCTGCCCGGCGGCGACCTGCATCAGCCCCGTCTCCAGCTCGCGGGCGGTGCGCTGAAAGCCTTCCTGCTGGCGGTTGCGGACGGTCTCGCGCGTGAAGACGGCCCCATAGGGATAGGCCTGCGGCGAGAGGCCGCCGGCCCGCGCGATGGCCTCGGAAAGGCGCTCGCCGCGGCGGATGTCGTA
>JAQGHZ010000252.1 GCA_028291485.1 Rubritepida sp.
AGCGCCAGCCGCGTGAAGGGCATCTGCAGCCGCGCCGTCTCGCTGGCGACCACCACGTCGCAATGCAGCAGCATGGTCGTGCCGATACCGACCGCATAGCCGCGCACCGCCGCGACCACCGGCTTGGCGAAGCCGACGATGTTCTGCATGAAGTTGAAGGCCGCGCCCGGCTCCGTCGCGGGCCGGTCGCCCACGGCGGCGAAATCCTTGATGTCGTTGCCGGCGGTGAAGTCCGTGCCGCCGGCCAGGATCACCACGCGGACGCTCTCGTCCACCGCGGCCAGGCTCAGCGCCTCGCCCATGGCGTTGTACATCTCGCGGGTCAGCGCGTTCTTCTTGTCCGGCCGGTTGAGGCGGAGGGTGAGCACGGCATCGGCGCGCTCGGTCAGCACGTGTTCGGACATGGATTCCTCCCGATTTGCGCCGATTAGATCAGAAGTTTTCCGCATGGCGTAGGGCGGCGTCGGCAATGGCCTCCACGTCGTCCAGATGCACGAAGGGCGGCGCGCGCTCGGGCGGCGGCACGTCGGACGCCACGGCGCGGATCAGCGGATCCTCCGGGTAGAGAAATGGCTTGCCGTTGGCACTTCGGAAAATCTCGATCTTCGGCACCGGTTCGCGCTTGAAGCCCTCGACCACCACGAGGTCCACCGGGTTCAGCCGCGCCAGCAGCTCCGCCAGGGGCGGTTCCGGCGCGCCGCGATGCTCGGTCATCAGCGCCCAGCGGTTGGCAGAGGAGACCAGCACCTGGGCGGCGCCCGCCTGGCGGTGCTCGAAGCTGTCCTTGCCCGGCTGGTCGACATCGAAATGGTGGTGCGCGTGCTTCACCGTGGAGACCGAGATGCCGCGCGCGATCAGCGCCGGGATCAGGCGCACGACCAGCGTGGTCTTTCCCGCTCCGCTCCATCCCGCAAGGCCGATGATCCTCACTGTCTTCGTCCGTCTCCGACAGGCGCCACGCCCCGTGAAAGGTGGTCCCTGCCCCGCCTCAAGTCCATCCGGCGGCACAGAAACTCCATCAGCCGGCGCGCCGGTCCATCCGCCACGACACGGCCCAGATCGCCAGCCCGCCCAGCGCCAGGCCGACGCCGACCCAGCCCGTCGACGTCCAGCCGTAGCCGGCCGAGATGGCCATCCCACCCAGCCAGGGCCCCAGCGCATTGGCCGTGTTGAAGGCCGAGTGGTTGAGTGCGGCCGCGAGCGTCTGCGCGTCGCCCGCCACATCCATCAGCCGCGCCTGCAGGATGGTGGCGAGCCCGCCGCCCGCGCCGATGAGCAGCACGACCGGCAGCAGCGTCCAGAGGCTGTGCGCCGCCCAGGCGTAGAGCGACAACGTGGCCGCGCTGAACAGCAGCGTGAGTCCCGCCGCCGGCATCAGCGCGCGGTCGGCCGCCCAGGCACAGACCAGGTTGCCCACCGTCAGGCCGAGGCCCAGGACGCCGAGCGCCAGCGGGATGGCCGCCGGCGAGGCGCCGGTCACTTCGGTCAGCGTGGTCGCGAGGTAGGTGTAGACGGCGAAGAGCCCGCCGAAGCCGATCGCGCCCGTACCCAGCGCCAGCCAGACCTGCGGGCGGCGGAGCGCGCCCAGCTCGCGCAGCGGGCTGGCATTCCGGTCGCCCGGCGTATGGGGGATGAAGGCGAAGAGCAGGGCCGCGGTCGCGGTTGCCAGGACCGCCACCAGCCCGAAGCCCCAGCGCCATCCGGCGAGCTGGCCGATCCCGTTGGCCAGGGGCACGCCCACCATGGTCGCGAGCGTCAGGCCGAGCATCATGCGCGAGACGGCCTGGGCCCGGCGCTCGCGCGGGACCAGCGAGGCGGCGACCAGCGCGCCCACGCCGAAGAAGGCGCCGTGCGGCAGCCCGCTCAGGAAGCGGAAGGCGAGCATCCAGCCATAGCTGGGCGACAGCGCCGACAGACCGTTGGCGAGCGCGAAGGCCGCCATCAGCCCGATCAGCAGGCTGCGCCGCGGCAGCCGCGCGCCCAGCAAGGCGATCAACGGCGCGCCCACCACCACGCCCAGCGCATAGGCGCTGATGACATGGCCGGCGGTAGGCTCGTCGATGCCGAGGCCGGGCGCGAATTGCGGCAGAAGGCTCATCGCCGCGAATTCCGTGGTGCCGATGGAGAAGCCGCCCATGGCCAGGGCGAGCAGGACCAGGCGCGGATCCGCCGCGGTGCGTGGGACGGGCAGGGCGGCGGAGACAGTGGCGGGCTGGGCCATGGCGCGGAACCTCGGAGGCCGGCCCGCGAGGGCGCCGGCGAAATCGGTGACGATTTCCTGGAGGTCGCATCCCCGGAGCGCCCAGGCGGGCCCTCCGGCGTTTCCAATCCCGGGTATGATCACCCGGGCGGTCCGGTTCAACCCGGAGCGTGTCCCGCCAGCGGCTCGGCAGGCATGCCGCAATGATCCATCAGCACGGCCATGTCGCGCTCGGCGTGGCAGGCCACGAAGCGGCCGGGCGCCTTCGGGTCGGGCAGCGGCTGCAGCCCCGTATCCGCATAGACGCGCAGATAGGCCGGGCCCACGCCGACGAAGGCCGCGCGCGCGCCGTTGCGCTCGCAGAGGTCGCGGAAGCGCCAGATGGCCGAGACGGCGTCGCGCGCATCGCCGGCCGGGTCGCCATGGCCGATCCAGATCGGGCCGGCCTTGGTGAAGGTGAAGCCGGCGCGGCCCGCCTCGCCCCAGAGCACGCCGTCGGCCCGGGCCGGCAGGGCGGCGCCGAGCGCCGCCAGCGTTGCGCGCTGCTGGCCGTCATAGGGCGCCGGCCGGATGCGCGCCGGCCGCAGCAGCCGGACCAGCCCGACCAGCAGCAGCAGCACCGTGATGCCGACCGCGAAGCGGAGCTGGATGGGCGCGCCGAAGGACAGCACCACCTCCCACCAATAGTCGTCCTGCAGGCGGCTCGCATTGGCGAAGAGCGCGAGGGCCATGCCGCTGATCGCGACGGCGGCCAGCGGCAGCAGCATCTCCTGCGAGAGCGGCTCGGCGCGCAGGCGGCTGTCGCGGTAGAAGGCCGGGCGCATGGTGGCCAGCACGCCGGCGACCAGCAGGAAGACGCCCCAGGTCCACCAGGCCTCGTTGCGCAGCCACGCGATGAAGGCGCCGGCGCCCAGCAGGACCAGCGCCGCCCCCCAGGCGATGTTGAGCCGCCGCGCCAGCCCGAAGGCCATCACCATCAGCAGCGAGCCCACGAGGGAGGCCGCGAATTGCGAGGCTATGGCGGCCTCGTAGCCCGCCCATTCCTTGAGCTCGTCCACCGGCAGCGAGCCCAGGAAGATCAGCAGCGCGCCGCCCAGCGCCACGAGGCCGGAGAGCACCGGCACCTCCAGCGGCATGGCGCCCGAGCCCAGCGCCGTGAAGCGCCCGAGCGCCCCGCGCCGCTGGCTGATCTCGAAGCCCGCGAAGAGCAGGCCGGAGATGAAGAGCGGCACGATGTAGTAGTAGAGCCGGAAGACCAGCAGCGCTCCCACCACCTCGGCCGCGCCCATATAGGGGCCGAGCCCGATGACGATCGCCGCGTCGAAGACGCCGAGCCCGCCGGGCACGCTGGCCACGATGCCCGCCGCGTAGGAGGCGAGGTAGATGCCGACGAAGCGGATGAAGGTCAGCCCCTCCACCGGGGGCAGCAGCACGTAGAAGATCGCCGCCGTCACCGCGACGTCCACGGTCGCGAGCAGGCTCTGCGCGACCGCCATGGTGGTGCCCGGCAGCTCCACCACATGGCCGAAGAGCGTCACCGTGCGGCGAAAGCGGCTCAGCAGGATGTAGGACAGCACCACGCCGAAGAGCGCGATGGCCAGCGATTGCAGCACCCAGTGCGGCAGGTACGTCCCCAGCCAGGGCAGCACCTCCGGCTCCAGGATCAGCACCCATCCGCCCAGCGCCATGCCACCGAGGCCGAAGGTCAGCGAGGTGAAGCCGATGACCTTGCCGATCTCGAGCGTCGAATAGCCCCAGGCCGAGTAGAGGCGGTAGCGCACCGCGGCGCCGGAGACGGCCGCGAAGCCGAGGTTGTGCGCCAGCGCATAGCCGCAGAAGGAGGCGACCAGCGCCCGCCCCCAGCTCGAGGGCTTTCCGGCATAGCGCGCCCCCAGCCAGTCATAGGCCGCGAGCACCAGATAGGCCGCGACGGTGAGCCCCGCGCCCTGCCAGAGCGCCGAGCGCGGGATCTCGCCCATCGCGCGCATCACGTCAGCGAGGGAGAGGTTGCGGAACTCGCGCTGCACCACCCAGATGGCCGCCACCAGCAGCACCAGTCCGAAGACCATCGCGCCGTGGCGTTTCAGGAGCGGCAGCAGCGCTTTCACGCCGTGGCGCTCTCCCGGGTGAGCGCGTTCTCGATGAGCGCGCAGGTCTCGACCACCCCCATGACGGCGATGGTGCCGCCGAAGCGGGGCCCCTCGGATTTGCCGAGCAGGACTTCGTAGAGCGCGCTGAACCAGGCGCGGCCGACGCCGGGGCGGCCGCCGTCCTTGGCGGGCGTCTGGAAGGCGGGGAACTCGCGGCCGGCGTCGTAGACGGCCTCCTGCAGGGCGGCTTCGCGCTGCGGGCCGGCGGGAAGCGCCTCGAATTCCGGCGCGCGGTCGCGCAGGATTTCGACTAGGCGGCGCATCGCGGCAGCCTCTTCCGCGGTGGCCTCACGGAACTTCCGCTCCGGCGCGATGAAGTCGCGCCAATAGGCGCAGGCGTTGCGGATCAGGCGGTCGAGCACGGGCTCGGCCTGGGGCGTCAGCTCCGGATGGTACTTCTTCAGATAGGCCCAGAGCCGCTCCGGATCGTCCGTGTTGGCGATGCCGGCCAGGTTCAGCAGGGTCGCGTAGGAGACCGGCGGCGGCGAGAAATTCGGCGCATGGCCGCGATGGATGTGCCAGGCGGGGTTCGACGGATCCGGGTTCTCGCGCAGCTTCGCCAGGTTCGCGATCCAGTCGTCCACCGCACGCGGGATCACCTCCTTGTGCAGCCGCTTGGCGCTGCCCGGCGAGCCGAACATGAAGAGCGCGAGACTCTCGGGCGGGCCGTATTCCAGCCACTGCTCGATGGTCAGCCCGTTGCCCTTGCTCTTGCTGATCTTCTGGCCGGAAGCGTCGTTGAACAGCTCGTAGGTGAAGGAGACCGGCGGCTCGCTGCCCAGCACCTTGCAGATGCGCGACGAGAGCTTGACGCTGTCGATCAGATCCTTGCCCGACATCTCGTAGTCGACGCCCAGCGCGTGCCAGCGCATGGCCCAGTCGGCCTTCCACTGCGCCTTGCAGGCCCCGCCGGTGACCTTGGTCTCGAAAATTTCACCTGTGTCGGGGTCGCGCCAGACGATGGTGCCGGCCTCGGGGCGGGTCTCCTCCATCGGCACCTGCATGACCACGCCCGTGTTCGGGTGGATGGGCAGGAAGGGCGAGTAGGTCGCTCGGCGGTCCGGGCCGAGGGTGGGCAGGATCACCTGCCGCACCTCCTCGTGCAGGGCCAGCATGCGCAGCAGCGCCGCGTCGAAGCGGCCGGCGGCGTAGTAATCGGTGCTGCTCGCGAATTCGTATTCGAAGCCGAACTCGTCGAGGAAGGCGCGCAGCCGGGCGTTGTTGTGCTGGCCGAAGCTGGGATGGGTGCCGAAGGGATCGGGGATGCGGGTCAGCGGCTTGCCGAGGTGCTCGGCCAGCATTTCCTTGTTCGGCACGTTGTCCGGGACCTTGCGCAGCCCGTCCATGTCGTCGCTGAAGGCGAGCAGGCGCGAGGGGATGCCGGTCAGCTGCGTGAAGGCGTGCCGCACCCAGCTGGTGCGCGCGACCTCGCCGAATGTGCCGATATGCGGCAGGCCCGAGGGGCCGTAGCCCGTCTCGAACAGCACCTCCGTCTTCCCGCTCTTCTCGATGCGGGCGACAAGCTTCCTCGCCTCCTCGAAGGGCCAGGCGGAGGCGCTCTCGGCAGCGGACAGGAGGTCGGGATCCGGCGGGGTCATGGCGTCACGTCTGATGGAGCCCCGTCAGATGTCCGCAAACGGCCCGGAGTGCAACCTTCCTGCCACAATCGGAGAATCGGTCGCGTCCGGCGGGAAACC
>JAQGHZ010000404.1 GCA_028291485.1 Rubritepida sp.
CGCAGGCGGGCGGCTTCCGGGCGGCGGAGAACCGCATCCTCTGGACCGGCGATGCGGGGCTCGGCGCCTCGCTCGACGACATGATCGCCTGGGAGCGCCATATCGACGCCACGCGCGACGAGGCGGACTCGCTTTACGGCCGGATCTCCGCGCCAGTGCATTTCGCGGACGGCGCGGAGGCGTCCTACGGCTTCGGCCTTGGCCGCGGCCGCGATTTCGGCCGCGCGCATACCGGCCATGGCGGGGCGCTGCGCGGCTGGCGCTGCCATCGGATGTACCTGCCGGAAGAGCGCGTCTCCGTCGTCGTGATGTTCAACCATTTCGGCGACGCGCATGGTGCCGCCCTGGATCTGCTGGCCGCCGTGCTGGGCGAGCAGCGGCCCTCGGCCGACGAGAGCATCCCGCCACCGGCCTGGCTCGGCGCCTATGTCGAGCCGGAGACCGGGCTGTCCGCACGGGTCGAGATGAGCACCGCGCCCGGCCATGCCCTGCTGCGCTTCGGCCATTCGCCCGAGCGGCTGGACCTCGCCGCCGACGGCACGGCGGGCAACGGACGCACGAAGCTCCGCATGGAAGGCGACGGGCTCTGGATGGACCGGCCACAGGAGAATTTCTCCACGCGGCTGCAGCCCGTCTCCGGCGAGGTGACGGCGGATGTCGGCGGCCGCTATCGCTGCGCCGAGCTGGACGCCGAGGTCACGGTCGTGGAGACCGGCGGCACGCTCTATGGCGGCTTCTCCGGCTTTCTCGGCCAGGGGCGGATGGAACTGCTGAACCCGATCGCGCCCGACCTCTGGGCCCTGCCCTGCCCGCGCGCGCTGGACCACACGCCGCCGGGCGACTGGACGCTGGCCTTCCGGCGCGACTCTTCCGGCAAGCCGACCGGGGTTGAAGTCGGCTGCTGGCTCGCGCGGCGGCTGAACTACGAGAAGCTCTGACGCCGAGGCGGGCGAAAGGCGGTGGCGCTCATGTGGCGCTCTCCCGCCCGTCGCGCCCGGCCAGGACGACGACGGCGGCGGCGACCTGCACCAGCAGCGCAAGGAGGATCGGCGCGCCGGCCCAGCCCGACATGTCCCTGAGCAGGCCGAGGAGCGCGGGGGCGAAGGCGAAGACCGCCTGATTGACCGCCGTGACCAGGGCGACCACACGCCCCACCTCGGCGGGCTGAAACTCGCGCTGGGCGATGAGCGGCGGCAGCGAGACGAGGTTGCCGATCCCGAGCCCGAACAGCACGCAGCCGAGCAGGAGCAGCGGCACCGACGTGCCGCCGGCGACAAGCAGGACGGCGGAGCCGGCGATCTGGACGGCGAAGTTCAGCGCTGCTGCCAGACGGCGGTCCGCACCCGCCGGCAGCAGCCAGCCCAGCAGGCTGCGCCCCAGCACCGCGCAGGCCGTGGCGAGGCTGACGGCGGCGCCCGCGCCGAATTCACCCAAAGCCGGCGCCAGCAGCGAGAAGAGATGGGCGATGAGGCCGATCTGCGCGAAGAGGCCCAGCGCGAAGGCGCCCGCGAGCGTGCGGAAACGGCGGTCTCGCCAGGCGGCTCCCGGCATAGGCGGAACTTCGATCGGCACGGCCGCGCCACCGACGGCGGAGAAGGCGCCTCCGTCCGGGCGCTGGCCCAGCCCGGCCGGCGTGGCGCGGAGGAAGGCGCCCGCGATCCACCATATGGCAGCTGCCATGGTGGCGCCCGTCAGCAGGGCGGCTCCGGCGAAGCCGAGCGCGCCGATCAGCAGCGCCCAGAGCGGCGCGAAGAGCACGCCGCCGACGCTCGCCCCGTTGAAGGCCATGGAGAGGGCGGCCGGACGCTTCCGGTCGAACCAGGGCGCGACCATCGCGTTGATCGCCGCGCCGCTGGTCAGGGCCCAGCCCGCGCCGCTCAGCAGCGCCGCCGGGAACAGCAGCCAGGGCGCGGGCGCGAGGGCCCAGGCCAGGACGCCGAGCCCCGCCAGCAGGCCGCCGGCCCGGGTCGCCGCGACCAGCCCGAAGCGGCGATGCAGCGCCGGCAGCCGGGCGACGATGCCGGCCGAGAGCAGGAAGTGGGCGGTGATCGCCGCGGAGATGGTCGAGACGGACCAGCCCCGTCCTTCATGCAGCACGTGCAGGAAGACCGAGGGTCCGTAGAAGCCGACGCCCCAGGCGAGCACCGCCACCGCGAAGGCGGCCCAGACCACCCGCCAGCCGAAGAAGGGCGCGCTCATGCGGCAGGGCGGTGCCACGGCACCCAGAGCGTCGCGCGATCGCGAAAGCCGAGGCGGGCGTAGAGCTCGGCCGCCGGGTTGTCCGAGAAGACGTGGAGGAACGGCAGCTCGCCGCGCGCCAGCGCCTCGCGCGCCAGGCGGAGCGTGAGCGCCGCGCCCAGGCCGCGCCCGCGCGCGGCCGGATGCACGCAGATGGCGCTGAGCTCGACATGGCCCGGCAGCCGGAACCGCTCGCCCGCCATGGCGAGGAGCCGTCCGTCCGGTCCGCGCAGCCCCAGATAGCGACCCAGATGCGGCGTGCGCAGACCGAAGGGCCCCGGCTTCGCGACCTCGGCCAGCGCCAGCATGTCAGCGGCGTCGCCGGGGCCGAGCGGCCGCAACGCGGCCTCCTGCGGATGGGGCGCCGCGAGACCCTTCGTCTCCGCGACCATCTGGCGAATGGACCGCGCGCTGATCACGGCCCAGCCCGGCGGCGGCGCCTCCTCGGCGGGGCGGAACAGGCGGGCCTCGAGGCCGGCCGGCAGGTCGCGGGCAAGGTCGGCATAGGCCTCCGGCGCGGCCGTCTCGATGGCCGAGAAGGGCGCCATGTCGCGCGGGTAGTGCCGCGCGGCGCCGGCCCCCTGCGCGAACTCCGCATGCGGCCCCGTCAGCGCGTGCCAGACCGGATTGTCGAGCGGATGTGCCATTGTCCCTTCCCTGAGCTGCACGGGAATGAGTAGCCTCGGCCGGCGCAGGCCGCTCGCCGGATTCGGACTCCGTCCCCGCGGCACTTGGGAGGGTAGGATGCTGAACCCGGAGGAGTGCGAGCAGGCGCGGGTGGAACGCGATCCCGCCTATGACGGGCGCTTCTTCTCGGGCGTGCGGACCACGCGCATCTACTGCCGCCCGGTGTGCCCCGTCCGGCCGGCGCGCGCCCAGAACGTGCGCTTCTACCCCTCCGCCGCGGCGGCCGAGGCAGCCGGTTTCCGCCCCTGCCTGCGCTGCCGCCCCGAGGCGGCCCCCTTCTCGCCGGCCTGGAACGGCTCGCGCGCCACCGCGGCCCGTGCCCTGCGGTTGATCGAGGCCGGCGCGCTGGACGAGGAGGGCGCCGGCGTCGAGGCGCTGGCGGCGCGGCTCGGCGTGGGGGCG
>JAQGHZ010000286.1 GCA_028291485.1 Rubritepida sp.
CTTCGGCCCTTCCTGAGCCGCGACCGGAATGTGCGGCTCGAGGTGCTGGACCCGAACGGACAGATCGGGATCATGCGCTTCAACCAGCTGCAGCCGCCCTTCGACAATCCGGCGATCCGCCGCGCGCTGCTGGGCGCGATCGACCAGGCGGAGATCCTGACGGCGGTGGCCGGCACGGACCGCTCGCTCTGGACCCCGGGCGTGGGCGTCTTCTGCCCGGCCTCGCCCCAGGCCTCGGATGCCGGGATGGCCGTGCTGAACGGGCCGCGCGACTACGCGAAGGTGCGCCGCGACCTGGCGGCGGCGGGCTACAAGGGCGAGAAGATCGGATTTCTCTCCGCGACCAACTTCAGCACCATGGCGCGGCAGGTCGATGTCGCGGCGGACCAGTTCACGCGGGCGGGACTGAACGTGGAGGTCATCCCGGTCGATTTCGGGGTGTGGCTGCAACGGCGCGCCAATCGCGGGCCGGTGGACCAGGGCGGCTGGAGTTGCACGACGACGCTGCTGCCCGGCCTCGACCTGTGGGATCCGACGGCGCATCTGGGCCTGCGCGGTAACGGGCTCGCGGCCTGGCCGGGCTGGCCGACCAGCCCGGAGCTGGAAAGCCTGCGCAGCCAATGGGTGGACGCGCCGGACATGCCGGTGCGGCAGGCGATCGCGCGGAAGCTGCAGGAGCAGGCCTTCGTGGACGTGCCGTATATTCCGACGGGACAGTGGAAGGACATCACGGCCTATCGGCGGAACATCACCGGGATGCTCCAGGGCATGCCGCTCTTCTACAATCTGCGGAAGGGCTGACGCGGCGGCCAGATCAGTCGGCAAGATCCTGCCTGAATATGCAGGACTCGGCATGTGTTGATGCATCCCCGGAAGCGGGCAATGCTTTCGCTCGCCAGTAATCGCCCCGAGGAAACATATGCGCCATATCACCGCGATCCTGCTCGCACTGCTTCTTGCTGCCTGCGGCACGACGCAATACCCGATGCCTTATGCGCCGACCGCCCAGGTCACGGCGAACCAGCCGCCGGGCCCCGTCGCCCGTACGGCGGCCGTGCGGAACCAGCGCGGCACCGGCGGCGAGGATCCGGTCTGGATCGGCACCATCCGCGGCGGCTACGGCAATCCGCTGAAGACCCTCGAGGCCGACCGCCCGCTGGACCAGGCGGTGCAGCGCGCCTTCGACGACGCCCTGGCCGCGCGCGGCTGGCTGGCGCAGCAGGATCCCCGCGCGGAGATCGAGATCATCGTGCGGGAGTTCGTCGCCAACCGGTACGTCCGGCTCGAGGCGACGGCCGAGCTGGAGCTGATCCTGCGGGAGCGCAGCAGCGGCCGCGTGCTGTGGCAGGACAGGGAGAACGTGACCAACGTCGAGGGCAGCATCCTCGCGCTCGACACGGGCGTCTTCGCGGACCCGGTGGCGCTGCACGCGCTCATGCTGCGGACGATGAACCAGGCGATCGACCGGCTGCTCGACCGGCCGGGCTTCGCGGCCGCTCTGCTGTCGGCGCGTTAGCGGGGCGCCAGTGGCGCCGGCCTCACTCCGGCCGCAGCCCCGCGCGCCGCACCACCTCGCCCCAATGGGTGACGTCCTTGACGACCGCGGCGGACATCTCCGCGGGGTCGCCATGCAGCGGCGTGAGGCCCAGGCTCACCAGCCGCTGCTGGATGTCCGGCATCGCGTTGATCTTCCGGAATTCCGCGTTCAGCCGCTCGACCGTGGCCGGCGGCGTGCCGGCGGGCGCCATCAGCCCGTGCCAGGTGGTGCTGACGAAGCCCGGCATGTCGCAGGCCTCGGCGATGGTCGGGATCTCGGGGATCTGCGGGTGGCGCTCGGCCGAGGTGATGCCGAGGATGCGCACGCGCCCCGCCCGCATGTCCTCGATCACCGTGCCGCTCTGGTAGAAGAAGAACTCCACCTCGCCCTGGTAGAGCGCGATCATGGCCGGCGGGCCACCGCGATAGGGCACGTGCTGCACGTCGAGCCCCGCCGCCTGTAGGAACTGCGCGGCGGCCAGGTGCGTGGAGGCGCCGATGCCGCTGCTGGCGTAGTTCAGCCGGCCGGGTGCCGCGCGCAGCGCCGTCATGAGGCTGCGGCAGTCGGTGTATTGCGGGCGCTGCACCGTGCTGGTGGTGAGGACGTTGGGGGCGTCGAAGACCCGCATGACCGGCAGCAGGTCGCGCATGGGATCGATCGGCATGCGCAGCAGCAGCGGGTTCACGGCGGCGAGGCTCGTGGTGGTGAGCAGCACCGTGTGTCCGTCGGCCGGCGCGCGAGCCACCGCCTCCGCGGCGAGGTTGCCCGTGGCGCCGGCGCGGTTCTCGACGGTCACCGGCACGCCGAGGGCGGCCGTGAGGCGCGGGCCGGCGAGGCGGAGGTAGACGTCGCCGGGGGTGCCGGGCGGGAAGCCGTAGATGAAGGTGATGGAGCGGCCCGGGATGGGGAATTGCTGCGCCTGTGCGGCCGGCAGCAGCGTCCAGAAGGACAGGATCGCGGAACAGATCAGTCGGCGCATGCGGGCCTCGCTCGATGTCGGTGACGGTGACGGGCCGTGTGGGGCGAAGTCTCTTGGGACGCCGGGGCGCCGGGCGCGAGCCAAGCCCGGATGGGCGGCTCAGTAAAGGCGGTTGGTGTAGCTTTCCTCGAGGAGAAGCTGGATCTCCTCCTTCGACTTGAAGTTGCGGCCGGTGTGGTCGCGCCAGATCTCGGCGGCGGAGGGCATGTCGCCGAGCTCCGGCCAGTGCTCCGGATGCCAGAGATGCGAGCGCATCACCGCCTTGGCGCAATGCAGGAAGACGTCCTCGACGGTGATGACCATCACCGTCGCCGGCGTGCGGCCGAAGATCGCCAGCCGCTCGCGCAGCGCCGCGTTGCGCGTGAGCTGCGCGCGGCCGCTGATCCGCAGCACCTCGCCGAAGCGCGGCACGAAGCAGCAGAGGCCGATGCGCGGGTTCGCGACGATGTTGCG
>JAQGHZ010000301.1 GCA_028291485.1 Rubritepida sp.
AGGCCGGTCTCGCCGGTGATGTCGATCGGGCTGTGCAGCAGCGAGCAGGAGGGCGCGACCTGCAGCAGCTCGAAGCGGCGCGAGGCAGCGGCCGAGCGCAGCTTCAGGAAGGCGCGCGAAAGATCCGTCGCCCAGACGTTGCGGCCGTCCACCACGCCGAGCGAGAGCACCATCCGCGCCGGCGCGTGGCGCAGGGCCACGTCGAGCATCTGCGGCGCGCGCACGAGGTCGAGGTGCAGGCCGGCGACGGGCAGGTTCAGCGCCGTCTCCAGATTCTCGCCGATGTCGCCGAAATAGGCGGCGAGCATGATCCCCAGGCCCGGCGCGGCGGAGGCCAGCGCGGCATAGGCCGTGCCGAAGGCGGCGCGGGCCTGCGGCGCGAGGTCGAGCACCAGGCAGGGCTCGTCGATCTGCACCTGGGTCGCGCCGGAAGCGGCCAGGCGCTTCAGCGTCTCGGCATAGGCGGGCAGCAGGCCGGGGAGAAGGTCGAGCGGATCGCCCGCGCCCTCGGCCATCTTGCCCAGCAGCAGGAAGGAGACCGGCCCGAGCAGCACGGGCCGCGTCGTATGGCCGAGCGCCTTCGCTTCAAGAAAAGCGTCCACGGCCGGGAAGCCCGTTGCGGAAAACTCCTGGCCCTCGCGGAAGACGGGCACGAGGTAGTGGTAGTTGGTGTCGAACCACTTGGTCATCTCGAGCGCGGGCGAGCCGTGGCCGGCACAGCAGGCATCCTCGGCACGCCCGCCGCGGGCCAGGGCGAAGCGGGTCGCCAGCGAGACCGCCTCGCCGGGATGCCAGCCATAGCCCTGCGGGATCACACCGAAGGCGCAGGCCGTGTCCAGCACGTGGTCATACAGGGAAAAGTCGTTGCTCGGCGGCATGGCGATGCCGGCCTCAGCCTGCAGCGCCCAGTGGCGGGCGCGCAGCTCGGCCGCTGTGGCCAGCACCGCATCCTCGCCGGTCTTGCCGGACCAATGGGATTCGAGTGCGGTCTTGAGTTCCCGTCGCAAGCCAATGCGGGGGAAGCCCAGGTTGAAACCTGTCATGGGATGTCTCCTGAAGGGGCGCTCAGGCCCCGGATCTGTCGGGAATGGCGGCCAGCCGGGCCCGCGCCATCAGCAGGATCGCGTGCCTCGCCGCGGCGGACGCCGTGGGCCAGGCGACAATCTCGTCGATGCGGCGGCCGCAGCCGAGGCAGACCTCCCCGTCCAGCCGGCAGAGGCGCAGGCAGGGCGAGGGCGGATCGGACTCGGCGAGCCGAGGGACGGCCGGCATGGCGGTCAGGCTCTGTGAGAACAGGCCTTGGGAGAACAGGCCTTGGGAGAACAGGCCTTGGGGGGACAGGCCCGCATTCGCCCGCGACAGGGGGTTCGGTTCAGGAATGTCAGGGCCCGAGGGGGCGTGGCGCTTTGGCACATGGTCGGTCTCTCCTCGTCCGGGGGCACCCCGCCCCGGCTTTTGGGTTTCGCGCGTGCCGGCAGGTCTCCTGGCTCACGGGTCGTCACTCGCCCCTCGGCCTTCCCGGAGTCGAAACCCCAGTGACCAACCTTCTTGCGAGGGTCCCTCTTGCGAGGGTCCCTCCTGCAAGAGTGATGAGAGGCCAGCTCGCCGCTGACAGTTGCGGGGGCAGCCGCCGACTCGGTTCTCGCGAACCTCACGGGCGTTCCCTTTTCATCGGCTCGCGCCGAACCAACACTTCATCAACATATCCTTATATCTCGTCGGGTCAAGCACTCTTGCGCGGCCCGCCGGACCCGTCAGATTGCGGCCAGTCAGCGACCTGCGGAGTTTCCCCCCGATGCCCCATTTCGATCTCATCCTGCGCGGCGGCCAGGCCGTCCTGCCCTGGGGCATCGAGCCACTCGACATCGCCGTGCGCGATGGGCGGATCGCCGCCATGGGCGCGCTGCGCACGGCCGAGGCCACGCAGGTGATCGACTGCACGCATCTGCACGTGCTGCCGGGGCTGATCGACGCGCATGTCCATCTGCGCGAGCCGGGCGACCCGAAGGTCGAGACCATCGCCACCGGCACCAGGGCGGCCGTCCTCGGCGGCCTGACGGCGGTGTTCGACATGCCCAACACCGCACCCTCCATCACCGATTCGGCGCAGCTTGCCTGGAAGCGCGGCTATGTGGCCGAGCACGCCTGGTGCGACGTGGGCCTCTATGTCGGCGCCTCGAAGAAGAACATCGCCGAGCTCGCCGAGCTGGAACTGGAAGACAATGTCTGCGCGGTGAAGGTCTTCGCCGGCTCCTCCACGGGCGACCTGCTGATCGAGGACGACGCGACGCTGGAGGCCGTCATGCGCTCCGGCCGCCGGCGCATCTGCTACCACTCCGAGGACGAGTACCGCCTGCAGGAGCGCAAGCCGCTCTTCACCGAGGGCATGCCCCACCGCAACCACATGGTCTGGCGCGACGTGGAATGCGCGATGCTGGGCACGAAGCGCCTCATGGCGCTGGCCCGCAAGACCGGGCGGCCCGCGCATATCCTGCATGTCTCGACCGCCGAGGAGCTCGAATACCTCGGCGATTTCAAGGACATCTGTTCCGTCGAGGTGCTGATGAACCACCTCACCCAGACCGACGAGGCCTATGACCGCCTCGGCGGCTACGCGGTGATGAACCCGCCCATCCGCGAGAAGCGCCACCTCGAGGCCGCCTGGGCGGCCGTGCGCAACGGCACGGTGGACGTCATCGGCAGCGACCACGCCCCGCATTCCCGCGAGGCCAAGGAGCGCCCCTGGCCCAACACCGCCGCCGGCCTGACCGGCGTGCAGACCATCGTGCCCGTGATGCTCGACCATGTGAGCGCCGGCCGCCTCAGCCTCTCGCGCCTCGTCGACCTGATGTGCGCCGGCCCCGCCCGCATCTACGGTGCGATGAACAAGGGACGCCTCTCGGTCGGCTACGACGCGGACTTCACGCTGGTGGACATGGCGAAGTCGCGCGAGATCACCAACGACTGGATCGCCAGCCCCTGCGGCTGGACGCCCTTCGACGGCCATCGCTGCCAGGGCTGGCCGGTCAGCACCATCATCCGGGGGAACGTGGCGATGCGCGACGACGAGGTGCTGGGCGCCCCGATCGGCAAGCCGGTCACCTTCCGGTGAACGCCGCGCGCGACGCCGCCGAGCGACGCGCGCGGGCGACCGCCGAGATCGTCGCGCGCACCGGCATCGATGCCGCGATGATCGAAAGCCTCATGCGCCATTTCTACGGAAAGGTGCGTGAGGATCCCCTGATCGGCCCGGTCTTCGCCGCGAAGGTCACCGACTGGGAATCGCACCTCCAGCGCATCTTCGCCTTCTGGTCGTCCGTGGCGCTGATGTCCGGCGATTATCGCGGCAACCCGATGGGGCTGCATTTGCCGCTCCCCATCGACCACGAGCATTTCGATCGCTGGCTGGCGCTGTTCGAGGCCTCGACCCGCGAGGTCTGCCCACCCGCCGCAGCCGAGCATTTCCTGGAGCGCGCCCACCGCATCGCGCAGAGCCTGGAGATGGGCATCGCCGCCGGCCAGGGCGTGCTGCTCGGCAAGGAGGAGCGGTTCCGCCGCGACGCGCCGCCGTGAGCAAGCCGCCGGAATTCCGCGACTACGCCTCGCCGGCCTGCTTCCTGCACGAAGTCGATCCCGACTACCTCGGCCATGCGCCCGAGCCCGATGCCGAGCAGCGCCGCGACGTCGCCCGCTGGCGCAAGGCCGAGCGCGAGCGGCTGATCGCCCTCCGCCTCGCGGTGGATCCCGAGACCCGCCGCCAGGAGACGGAGCGCATCGCCGCCCGGCTGGACGCGGCGATCGGCGAGGTCGCCGGCCGCATCGTCAGCGCCTACTGGCCCTTCCGCGGCGAGCCCGACCTGCGCGCCTGGCTGGAGCGCGTCCATGCCCGCGGCGGGCGCTGCGCCCTGCCCGTCGTGGTGGAGAAGGCCCGCCCCCTCGTCTTCCGCGAATGGCGGCCCGGCGCGCCCCTGGCGCAGGGCGTGTGGAACATCCCCATCCCGGCCGAAGGCGCCGAGGTCGTGCCCGACATCGTCATCGCCCCCGTGGTCGGCTTCGATCCGGGCGCCTATCGCCTCGGCTATGGCGGCGGCTTCTTCGACCGGACTCTGGCTGCGATGCCGGTGAAGCCGCTGGTGCTGGGCGTCGGGACCTCGCGCGCCGCCATCCCGACGATATTCCCGCAGCCGCACGACATCCCGATGGACATGATCATCACCGAAGGGCGAAGCTTCGGGCGCCCTTGCCTGCCATCGAGATAGATGGCCTTCCAAAGCGGCCGGTTTCATTTGTTATTTACTTTTGTTAGCTCGACCGTTTCGCCGAAATAGATCGTTTTCCCGAAACTACGCGCATCAGCACGCGTTCTCGCACACGAAGTCTCCAGGCCGGCTTCTGTGGGCCGGGGGCAGGACATCCACCTGCGTGGAGGGGTTCATGAAGGCGCTGGTATGGCACGGCAAGCAGGACATCCGCTGCGACACCGTCACCGATCCCGAGATCGAAGACCCTCGCGACGCCATCATCAAGGTGACGAGCTGCGCGATCTGCGGCTCCGACCTCCATCTCTTCCACAATTTCATCCCCGCCATGCTGCCCGGCGACATCATGGGCCATGAGATGATGGGCGAGGTGATGGAAGTCGGCTCGGGCGTGAACGGGAGGCTGAAGAAGGGCGACCGCATCGTTGTCCCCTTCACCATCATCTGCGGCGAGTGTGACCAGTGCAAACGGGGCAACTTCTCCGTCTGCGAGCGCACCAACCGCAAGAAGGACCTGGCGGACAAGGTCTTCGGCCACAGCACGGCCGGGCTCTTCGGCTACACCCACCTCACCGGCGGTTATCCGGGGGGCCAGGCGGAATACCTCCGCGTCCCCTTCGCCGACCGCACGCACATCAAGGTGCCGAGCCACCTGACGGACGAGCAGGTCCTCTTCCTCGGCGACATCCTGCCGACCGGCTGGCAGGCGGCCGCACAATGCGACATCGAGGAGACGGACACCGTCGCCGTCTGGGGCTGCGGCCCCGTCGGCCAGATGACGATCCGCAGCGCGATCCTGCTCGGCGCCAGGCAGGTCGTGGCCATCGACCGCCTGCCCGAGCGCCTCTCCATGGCCGAGGCCGCCGGCGCCATCACGATCAACTTCGAGAAGGAGAGCGTCATCGGCCGGCTGGAGGATCTCACCGACGGCAAGGGGCCGGAGAAGTGCATCGATTCCGTGGGGTTGGAATCGCACGTCTCCTTCGGCCAGCCCGACACGCTCCTCGACCGCGCCAAGCAGATGATGATGCTGGAGAGCGACCGCCCGCACGTGCTGCGCGAGATGATCTATGTCTGCCGGCCCGCGGGGATCGTCTCCATCCCCGGCGTCTATGGCGGGCTCGTCGACAAGTTCCCGATGGGAATCGCCATGAACAAGGGCCTCACCTTCCGGATGGGCCAGACCCATGTGAACCGCTGGACCGACGACCTGCTGCGTCGGATCGAGGAAGGCGAGATCGACCCCTCCTTCGTCATCACCCACACCGCGCGGCTCGAGGACGGGCCGCACATGTACAACGTGTTCCGCGACAAGCAGGACGGCTGCGTCAAGGTCGTCCTCAAGCCCTGAGGTGTTCCCATGAACATGATGGTGAGAGCCGCCGATATCGCCCGCTGGCCGAGCGATCCTAAGGTCACGCAGACGGGCAGGAGCTCGCTGACCGAAGCGGTCCGGATGGCGCGGGGGCTGGGCTGGTTCAGCATCGGCCTCGGACTCTTCGAGCTGTTCGGCGCACGTTCCCTGGCTCGCACCCTGGGCTTTCGGGACTCCGAGTGGCTGATCCGCGGCTATGGGCTGCGCGAGGTTGCCTCCGGCCTGGCCTGCCTTTCCGTCAATCCCGGACCGGGCGTGGCCAGCCGCATCGCGGGCGACGCGCTCGACATCGTCACCCTGGCCGCGCTGTCGCGGCCGGACAATCCGAAGAAGCGCAATGTCGAGCTGGCTCTGCTCGCCGTCCTGGGCGTGACGCTGCTCGACATGCTGTGCCAGGCCGATGTCTCCATCCGGCATTCGCGCGGGAGGTCGGGCTCGCATGACTACAGTGATCGCTCTGGCCTTCCTCGCCGTTTGAAGGAGCTTCGTACGGAACTGGATTCCGTCTGACCTTCACAGTCCCGGCCAGCGCGCCGTCCGATCCGCCTCCTGCGCCGGGTTCAGACTCGCCGGCCCGTCCACCAAGCCCTGCACCATCGGGATCGTCGCCGGCCGGGTCGCCCAGCAATCCACGCTCCCCCGGCTGCGCGTGCAGTAGGGCGGCGGCACGGGCGCGGCCGCCGGCTCCGAACAATAGGACATCCCCCGGTCCAGCCGGACGATCGAGCAGTCCCGCCCCGTCACCCCCGAGACCAGGATGTCCGGCACCGTCCGCCCCACCAGGGTCAGGGAAGCCACGTTCACCCCCGCCGTCGCGACTAAAGCCGGGCCGTCGCAACCTCCCAGGAAGGGGAGCAGGAGCATCGGGAGGGGGATCAGGTGCCGCACATCCGCCACG
>JAQGHZ010000345.1 GCA_028291485.1 Rubritepida sp.
GTCGCTCAGTTCCTGCCCGGCGTGTCGCGGCCCCTTAAGCCGATCCGCCGGGTGCCTTCTCGTCGCCGGTTTCCTGCAATCCCGCAAGGTCGCCATGACCGCAGCTTTTCTCGCCACTGGCATTTCGGCGCTCCTGCTTCTCGCCGCCTGGCATGACGTCGCCACCCGGCTGATCCCCGACTCCATCTCCATCGCCATTGCGGTGCTCGCCGTGCTTTGGCGCGCGAGCCTGGGCGGCCACGCGCTCCTGACGTCGGCGGCCACAGCCATTCTGGTCTTTGCGGCCTTGCTGGTGCTCTGCATGAGAGGCTTTCTCGGCGGTGCGGACGTCAAGCTCGCCGCCGCCGTCGCACTTGCTCTGCCCCCCGCCATGGTCCCCGATTTCGTCTTGGCGACCACGTTGCTCGGCGGCCTCCTTGGCTTGGCCTATGCGGCGAAGCCACAGCTCGGGCCGCATGGCCCCGTTGGGACGAACCTCTTGCGCCGTGTCTTCGTGGCCGAGGCCCGCCGGCTCCGGCGGGGCGGCCCGCTTCCCTACTGCGTTGCCATAGCGGGGGGCGGCATCCTGACCCTCATTTCCGGGTCAGGATCCTGAGCCATGTTCCTACGATCGCTTGTCATTCTTTCCATGATCCTCATGGCGGTCGGCCTGGGCACGGTCGGCTGGCAGCTCCTGGCTCCAAGCGCCCCCGTCGCCCCCATCGTCGAGGCCGCGCCCGCCCCGCCACCAGCGCCCATCCGGCTCAGGGTCCTCGTTGCAAGCCGGTCCTTGGCTGCCGGTACGCTCATCAAGGATGAGGATCTGACTGAGCGCGAGGTATCGCCGGGCCAGGTGCCCGAGGACGCTCTCCTCGCAAGCGACGGGACAAGGTCGGAGATCCGCGGTGCCCTGTTGCGGCGTTTCCTCGATGCCGGCCAGACGCCGCGGCGCAAGGATATTCTGCATCCGCGCGACCGCGGCTTCCTCGCCGCGGTACTGCGCCCCGGCACCAGGGCCATCTCTGTCGGCGTGGACGTGGTAACGGGCGCCGCGGGGCTCATCTGGCCTGGCGACAACGTGGACCTCATTCTCACGCAGGAGCTCGGGGTGAATGATGCACCTATAGCTCGCCGTGTGATTGGCGAGACTATGCTTTCGGAGGTGCGCGTGATCGCCGTAGACCAGCAATTCATGCAGGGTGCGGGGGCCGAGGGTGCGCCCTCGCGTATCGCCCGCACCGTGACGCTGGAGGTGACGTCGGAACAGGCGGAGCGCGTCGCGGTCGGTAGCCGTCTTGGGCGCATCGCGCTCACGGTACGCGCCATGGAGCCGGCGATGACTGAGGAAATTCTTGCCGGCCAGTCGATTTTCGGCGGAGATGTATCGCCAGCACTTGCGGGTTCCAATATATCACAGGGAACAAGAATGCGGCTCTACCAAGGCGGAGAGCTTACGGAGGTGACCTTTCGATGAGGCATTTCCTGGTGCCCCTTGTCGCCGTACTGCTTCTCGCCACCCTGCCGGCCAGCGCGCAGCGGCTTGAGATGCCACAGGGAATGCGGATCGCCCCCGCCCTGCCGGTCCAGGGTGCGCCCGCGCGGACGACCCCCTTATTGCCGCCGGCCGCAACCGAGCCTCCCACCCGCGCATCGTCTCCCCCGATCGCGCTGACCATGGAAGCCGGGGTAGGCCGCCTGCTGCGTCTGCCAGGCCCTGCGGTGACCGTTCTCGCGGCTGATCCCCGCATCGCGCGCGTGCAGCCGGCCTCGCCGACCAGCCTTTTCCTCATGGCGGTGGGACCGGGCCGCACGACGATCGTCGCCACCGCAGAGGATGGTTCGCAGGTCGCGGAGTACGACGTGATCGTTGAACCCGGGCGGGCCGCTGCACGTGCAGCGGCCGCAGCGGCAGCTCCCGAGCCGCGCGCTGGAGCGGCGACGCCTGGCGCCGGCGCGATGCAGGCGATGATACGCCGCCTGCTCGGTGGCGCGGCCGGCGTGACCGTGACCGGCGCAGGAGATGCCGACTTTGTGATCTCAGGCACCGTGCCGACGGCGGCCGATGCGGCGCGGGTCGAGGCCATCGCGCGCGGCATGGCGGGAGCAGACGCGCAGGTGATGAACCACCTCTCGGTGCTCTCCTCCATACAGGTCAATCTGCGTGTCCGCGTGGCTGAGATTTCGCGCCAGGTGACCCGGGATCTGGGATTCAACTGGCAGGCCCTGGCCAATGACGGTGCCAACTGGATGGTAGGCATCAGAACCGGAGGCGCAGGCGCTGTCGCCAGTGCGATAACCGGCGCGGCCACCTCCGTGGTCGGCACGGCGCCGAGCCGCTATGCCGTCGGCTTCAATTCGTCGCGCTTCGACATCAATGCCGTGATCGATGCCCTGGCTCAGGACCAGCTCATCACCATTCTCGCCGAGCCAAATCTGACCGCGCAGTCCGGGGAAACCGCGAGCTTTCTGGCGGGTGGTGAATTCCCGGTGCCCGTGTCGGCCAGCGCGGTAAGCAACGCCATAACCATCGAGTTCAAGCAGTTTGGCGTGAGCCTTGCATTTGTGCCCACGGTGCTTGGACCGGATCGGCTGAACCTGCGCGTCCGCCCCGAGGTCAGCGAACTGACGGACAATGGTGCGATCAGCCTTCCGCTCTCCAACGGCGTGGTTCGAATTCCCGCATTGAGCGTTCGCCGCGCCGAAACGACGGTTGAACTCGGCAGCGGTCAAAGCTTTGCAATCGCCGGGCTGCTCCAGCGGACCAGCACGGCCGTCAATACGGCGTTGCCGGGCCTGGGCGAAATTCCGGTGTTCGGCACGCTGTTCCGGTCGGACAGCTTCCGGCGCAACGAGACGGAACTGGTGATCATCATCACACCGTATCTTGTCCGCCCGGTGTCCGATGCACGGGTTTTGACGTCGCCGACGGACAGCTTCCGTCCCGCCACGGACCTCGATCGCATCCTCCTGCGCAGGCAAATTGCGCGAGGGGCGCCGTTGCCACCGATCGTGGCCCGCCTTGACGCCGGCTTTATCCTGGAATGAACACCATGCGGCATCTGGTGCCTGCCATTCTCTTGCTCCTGCTGCCGAGCTGTGCCGAGCGGGACTTCGAACGGCCCGGTACCTGGCAAGCGACCGGCGCCAACGAAGCCAATTTGCGCGCCATGCTCGCCGAGCCCTCCCACGCGGTGCGCGGCGTAGCCGACACGACCGCGCGTGGCAGCACGGGGAGCATGGCCGTGAAGCGGCTCGACGAGGACCGACGCCGCCCCCTGCCGGACAGCAGGGCCGCGCAGATCGGCAGTGCGCCAAGCCCCACGGGCGGTGGTGCACCACCGGCGGGCGGAGGCTCCAATGGGAACTGACATAGCCGTGCCGCGCGAAGCACCCGACGGGCGCCGCGGGACCGCCGCCGTGGCCGCATCACCTGGCCGGCAGGCCGGCTTCCTGGCCTTCGTCACGGATGACGACAGCGAGGCCGCGCTACGCGGGGGCCTTGTCGAGATCGGCAGCCCATTCCAGATACGGCGCGGCGATGCGGCCACTGCGGCGCGGGTGCTCGAGCGTGAACCGACACCGGACGTGCTGCTGGTGGACGTCACCGCCTTGCCGGACCCGATCGGCGCGCTCGAAAGACTGGCTGGCGTCTGCACTCCCGAGGTACGTGTGCTGGCCGTGGGGGAGCAGACCGACATCAGCTTCTACCGCCAGCTTACGCGAGAGCTTGGCATCCTGGAGTACCTGCACAAGCCGCTGACGCGGGACACGGTTGCCCGGCTGTTCGGCACCCATCTGCGTGGGGGGCGAAGCGAGGCGGAGGCGGCGGCCCGCGGTGGGCAGATCGTCGCGGTCTGCGGGGTTCGGGGCGGCTGCGGTGCGACGACAATCGCCGTGAATCTCGCGCTGCAACTGGCGCAAACCGGGCGTGGCCATGTTGCGCTGCTGGACCTTCATCTGCGAGGCGGCACAGCGGGCCTGTTGCTCGGCCTGCGGTCCGGCTCGGGTCTGCGTGTGGCACTGGAGGAACCGGAGCGTGTGGACGATCTGTTTCTGGAACGCGTGGGCGTTCCGGTGGAGGACCGGGTCCGGCTGATCGCTGCCGAGGAGACCATGGACGCCATGCCGCAGCCCACCGTGGAGGGCGTGCAACGGCTGCTTGCCATGCTGCAACGACGCTTCAATCAGGTGGTGATCGACATGCCCATGCCACCGGGCCCTGCCGAACGGGTCGCAATCGACTTGGCGCGGCACCGCGTGCTTGTACTCGGGCCCGATGTGGCGGGGATCCGGGATGCCATCGCGGTACGCAAGCTTTTGGGCATCGGCGGGGCGTCGCGCGTGATGACGGTCCTGAACCGGGTGGGGCTGCCCGGCGGGCTGAAGCTGAAGCTTGTCGAGGAAGGGCTGGGCGCCTCGCCCGAGGCGTGCATTCCGGATCTGCCGCGCCATCTGCCGAGAGCCGCCAATCTGGGCCGGCCCGCCCTGGGGGAGAGCGCCGCGTTGCGCCGCGCGTTGGCGCCCCTGACACAGGAGATCTCAGCTGTGCGCAGCGCCGCATCAATCGGCGGCTTCCTGGCCCGGCTGCTCGGCAGCCGTAGCGCGCAATGAAGAGTTTCGGGCGCCGCCTCCCAGTCCCGGACGAGTTGGCCACGCCGCTGCCGCCCGAGGCGGAAGCCGCCAAGCCCCTCGCATTTCCGGCGCCGGTCGCGAATCAGCCTACGGTGGCGCGGCTCCGGGCCCAGGTCATGGAGCGAGTGGACCCGGTCATCGCCGGCGACCTCCCAGGCGAGGCGCTGCGGGCGCAGCTTGAGGCGCTCGTTCACGAGATTGCCAGCCGCGAACGGATCGAGATTTCAGCGCGCGAGCAAACCGCTATCGCGGAGGAACTGGCGGATGACATGGTGGGCTATGGACCGCTGGAGCCGCTGCTGCGGGACGACAGCATCGCCGACATCATGGTCAATGGCCCCAATCACGTCTTCATCGAGGTAAAAGGCCGTATCCAGCGCGTGGATATCCGCTTCCGCGATGCCGCCCAGGTGGCCTCCATCGCGCAGAAAATGGCGTCGACGGTCGGCCGCCGCGTCGACGAGAGCAGCCCGCTGGTAGATTGCCGCCTGGCCGATGGTTCGCGTGTGAACGTGGTCTTCCCGCCCCTGGCCATCGACGGCGCCTGCATCTCCATCCGCAAATTCGCCAAGCGGAAGGTGGACTTTCAGGGCATGGTGGATGGCGGCTCAATGTCGCCCCCCATGGCGCGGGTGCTGGAGATCGCGGCGCGCTGTCGTTTGAACGTGATCATCTCGGGCGGTACCGGCTCGGGCAAGACCACGATGATGAACGCGATGAGCCGCCTCATCGACCATGGCGAGCGCATCGTCACGATCGAGGATGCGGCCGAGTTGCAGCTGCAGCAGCCGCACGTTGTGCGTTTGGAAACGCGCCCCGCCAACCTGGAAGGCGACGGCGAAATTACCATGCGCGATCTCGTCAAGAATGCCCTGCGTA
>JAQGHZ010000374.1 GCA_028291485.1 Rubritepida sp.
CGCCAGCGGGTGCACCGGATAGGGGGCGAAGCGCGTCTCTTCCAGCACGGGAGGCGCGCCCTTCAGCAGCGCGGCATGCGCGGCGCGGCCTTCGCCCTGCGAGGAGGCGAGGCCGACGCCCGTGATCGCAACCATGCGCTTCAGAGGGGCGCGCTTCACGCGGACAGCCCGATCACGGCGGCGCGGGCGCGCACGCCGGCTTCCAGCTCTGGGCTTGGGAAGGCCATGGTGCGCAGGGTCAGTTCCGCCTCGGCGACGCGCGTGCTGCCCTCGGCGAGCGTGCCCTTCAGCACCGCATAGCCCGAGCCGTCATGCACGAGTTCGGCCGTCACGGTCAGCGTGGCGCCGGGCTTCACCATGCCGCGCAGCTTGGCCTCGCCGACCTTGGCCAGCAGCGCCATTCGGGTGAAGCCGCTGCGGGCCAGCATCAGCCAGCCGCAGGCCTGCGCCATGGTCTCGATCATCAGCACGCCGGGCATGAGGGGAAAGCCGGGGAAGTGGCCCTCGAAGACCGGACTCGCCTCGGGGACCTGCGCATCGGCGGTGAGCCGGGCCTCCTCCCAGGAGACGACCCGGTCGATCATCTCGAAATATTCCAGGCGCAAGCGTCAGGCCTGCTTGGCGGCCACGAGTTCCTCGATGCGCTCAGCGAGGGGGCCCATGACGAAGAACTGCTCGGCCGGGGCCTTGCCGCTGTTCACCTGCTCGGTCCAGGCCTCGACCGGCACCTTGATGCCGAAGCGCTTGTCGATCTCGAAGACGATGTCGAGGAAGTCGAGGCTGTCGATGCCGAGGTCGTTGATGACGTGAGCCTCGGGCGTGATCTTGGCGCGGTCGACGTTCGCCGTCTCCGAGATGATGTCGGCAATGGTCTCGAAGGTCTGGTCAGGCGCGGCCGGGCTCATGGCGGCGGACTCCGGCTGGAGGGGCGGGGTGGCAGGGTTTGGCGCGGATGGGCGCGGCTGTCCAGCCGGGCGAATGCCTAGGTGGAATCTAGTCCCGATCCGGAGCGCCCAGGGGGAACATGTGCCGGTACGGCCGGCCCTCGTCCACCGCGCGGGCGAAGGAGGGACGGGACAGGAGGCGGCGCCGGTAGGCCAGGAGGTGCGGGAAGGTCTCGGCGATCCCGTGGGTCCAGTCGGCATAGAAGAGCGCGGGCGCGGCGCTGCAGTCGGCCAGGGTGAAGGCGTCGCCGGCGGCCCATTCACGGCCGGCCATCACGCCGTCGAGCCAGGCATAGGCGGCCTCCAGCTGCTGCCGGGCCTCGGCGACGCCGCGAGGGTCGCGCTCGGCCTCGGGGCGGAGGGCGTCGAAGACGATCCTGCCCTGCGGCGTCTGGATGTAGTTGTCGAAGACGCGATCCATGCGCCGGACTTCCAGCGCGGCGCGGGGATCGGCGGGGATGAAGCGCGTCGGGCCGGGATGGAAGAGGTCCAGGTGCTCGATGATGACGCTCGTCTCGAACACCGTCTCGCCGGAATCGACCAGCACGGGGAAGCGCCTCAGGGGCCAGAGCGCCGCCAGCTCCTTCCCGGCCTCGGGATCCTCCAGGCTGCGATAGGCGAAGGGCGTGCCGTTCTCGTAGAGCGCCGCCAGCACCTTCCAGCAGTAGGAGGAGAGCGGGTGGGAATAGAGCGTCAGGGCCATGGGAGCCTCCCGGATCTGTTGCTTCCGTAGCCAGAGTGATCCTACTTTGCAACCGGTTTGGAGAGGCGCCGCAATGCGCTCGGGCTGCCCGATCAACCTGACGCTGGAGATGCTGGGCGACCGCTGGAGCCTGATCGTCATCCGCGACGTCATGTTCGGCAACCGCCGGCACTTCCGCGAGCTGCTGGGCCGCTCGGAGGAGCGCATCGCCTCCAACATCCTCGCCGACCGGCTGAAGCGCCTGGTCCAGGATGGCCTACTGAGCCGGCACGACGACCCGAGCCACAGGCAGAAGGCGATCTACAGCCTCACCGAGCCAGCCATCCAGCTTGTGCCGCTGCTCGCGCAGATGGGGGCCTGGGGCCGGCGGCACAGGCCCGTCTCGGAGGAGCTTTCCATCCGCGCGGAGTTGCTGGAGGAGGGCGGCCCGGCGCTCTGGGCGGAGTTCATGCAGGAGCTGCGGGCGATGCATCTCGGCGCGGCGAAACCCATCCTTTCGGTCTTCGCGCGGTTGCAGTCGGCCTATGAGGACGTCGTCACCAAGCGGCGTGCGGCCCCAGTTTAAGGAAGGGGTTGACCCGGCAGAACGGCGCAGGCCGCTGTTGACGGTCGTGTCGCGTTTATATAGCTATGTAGAAATATAGCGATCAGGCGATACACCTCATGATGGCCGCGCAGCAGCTCGATCTCGTCTTCGGCGCCCTCGCCGATCCGACGCGGCGCGCCATACTGGCGCGGCTCGCCGAGGGTGAGGCGACAGTGAACCAGCTCGTCACGCCTTTCCGGCTGAGCCAGCCCACCATCTCGAAGCACCTGAAGGTGCTGGAGCATGCCGGCCTCGTCTCGCGCGGACGGGAGGCGCAATTCCGCCCCGTCCGGCTGGAGGCCGCGCCTTTGGCCGCCGCGGAGCAATGGATCGGCGAGTACCGCCGCTTCTGGGAGGCGAGCTTCGAGCGGCTCGACACCCTCGTGCAGGACATGAAAAGGAAGGAGAACGACCATGGCTGAGGATCTCGGCTTCACCATCACGCGGGACTTCGACGCGCCCGCGCGGCTGCTCTTCAGGGCCTGCAGCGAGCCCGAATTCCTCATGCGATGGTTCGGCCCGGTGGGCTGGCCGCTCACCCTCTGCGAGGTCGATTTCCGCGTGGGCGGCCGCTGGCGCTTCGCCATGACGGGGCCGAGCGGCGTGCAGAACACGCCATTCGGCGGCACCTACCTCGAGATCGTGCCGAACGAGCGGATCGTCTTCGACAACACCTTCGAGGCGCCCGGGGCTGAGACCATGGTCATGACCTTCCGCTTCGACGAGGCGAACGGCCGCACGCGCCTGACCCACCACACGCTCTTCGCCTCGCCGGCGATGAAGGCGGCGCATCTCGGCGCCGGTTTCGAGGTGGGCACGAATTCGGGCCTCGACCAGCTCGGGGACGTCCTGCGCGCGATGGCATGATCCGTCGGTCGCGAGCACATTCTGACAAAGCAATGTGCGGATATTGGCGCACGGGAGCGGGCTTGCCTGGATCGAGGGCTTTTTTCATGTTGCCCTCGGTCATTCGGCTCCTAATCTGCTGCGTTGCACAACAGCCGGGATCGCCGCATGCGCCGTCGCAGCCTCGCCCTCAGCCTGCTTGCCCTCGCGCCCGGCGCGTCGCCTCGGACGGCCCTGGCCCAGACCGTCACGCGCGACGTCCGCCTCATCGTGCCCTATGCCCCCGGCGGCACGGTGGACATCCTGGGCCGGATGCTGGCCGAGGCGCTCGGCCCGCGGCTGGGCGGGCGCAACGTGATCGTCGAGAACCGCTCCGGCGGCGGCACCTTCATCGCCATGCAGGCCGTCGCGA
The DNA here is from genome assembly GCA_028291485.1 of Rubritepida sp. Classification (GTDB taxonomy): domain Bacteria; phylum Pseudomonadota; class Alphaproteobacteria; order Acetobacterales; family Acetobacteraceae; genus Roseococcus. The sequence continues at coordinate 3,492 of JAQGHZ010000374.1, forward strand.
CGGCGCCGCCCGACGGCCACACCCTCTCCCTCTCCGCGACGGCCGTGTTGGCGACGGCGCCCGTCCTGCCCGGCTTCGTCATGCCGATGGACACGGACCACGCCCTCGCCCCCGTCACGAACATGATCCGTGTGCCGATGGTCCTGATCGGCCGGCCGGACGCACCCTACCGGACCCTGCCGGAACTCATCGCCTACGCCCGGGCCAATCCGGGCAAGCTGAACATCGGCAATTCGGGGCTGGGCGGGCAGACGCACCTGCTGGCCGCGCGGCTCTGCCACGAGGCCGGCCTCTCGATGGAGCAGATCCAGTACCGCGGCGGAACGCCGGCGCTGCTCGACATCCTGGCCGGAAATGCCGATCTCTACTTCTCGCTCCTGCCGGAATCGCTGCCCTTCATCCGCGACAACCGGCTGCGGGCCATCGCCTTCACCTCGCCGCACCGCTACCCCGCTTTGCCGGAGGTGCCGCTGATGCGCGAAACCCTGGCGGATTTCACCGGCGATGTCGGCTACGGGATGGTGATGGCCAGCGGCACGCCGCCCGAATGGATCGCCTTCTGGAATGCCGAGCTCAATCGCGTGATGAACGATCCGGCCTTCCGCCGACGGCTGGAGGAAAGGTTCCTGGTGGCCATGAATGGCACGCCGGAGGCCTATCGCGAGGAAGTCGCGAGCGACCGGCGCATCTGGGGAGAGGTCATCCGGGTGGCCAATATCCGGGCCGGAAGCTAACCCTCGCCGGCATGCGAGAGCGGCCGCGCCACGTCCTCGAGCGAACGCCCTTCCGCCGCGAAGCCCAGCTTCCATTCGGTACCCGCCGCGAGCAGCATGAGCGCGGCGCCGAGCAGGTAGCCCCACATGATGTCCGTGCGCTGCCCGCCCTGGATCAGCCAGCCGAAGAGGGTCGGCCCCACCACGCCGCCCACCGCCGTGCCGAAGGCGTAGAACAGCGCGATGCCCATGGCGCGCATCTCCAGCGGGAAGCTTTCGCCGACCGTGAGATAGGCGGCCGAGGCCGCGGCCGAGGCGAAGAAGAAGATCACCGTCCAGGCCGCCGTCTGCTCCCAGGCCGAGAGCCAGCCCTGGGCGAAGGCGAGGCCGGTCGCCGCCATGAGGACGCCCGCGATCCCGTAGGTGGCGGTGATCATGATCCGGCGACCCACGCTGTCGAAGAGATGGCCGAGCGTCAGCGGCCCGGCCAGGTTGCCCAGCGCGAAGGGCAGCATGAACCAGCCGATGTTCTGGGACGAGATGCCGTAGAACTTCGTCAGCACCAGAGCATAGGTGAAGAAGACGGCGTTGTAGCAGAAGGCCTGGCAGGCCATGAGCACGACGCCCAGAACGGCCCGCCTCGGGTAGGTGCGGAACAGCGTGGTCGCCACCTCGCCGAGGCTGGTGTGGCTGCGCGGATTGATCGGGATGGGCGCGCCGTCGATGGCGGGCAGGGGGCCGGCGTCGCGCGCCACCCATTCCTCGATGTCGCCGACGATCTTCTCCGCCTCCTCCTGGCGTCCATGCGTCATGAGCCAGCGCGGGCTCTCCGGGATCCAGCGCCGCAGGAAGAGCACGCTGAGCGACAGCGCGCCGCCGATGCCGAAGGCCAGCCGCCAGCCGATCTCCGGGTCGATCACGGCCGGATCGAGCAGGACCACGGAGGAGAGCGCGCCGATCGCCGCCCCGCCCCAGAAGGTGCCGTTCACCGCGAGGTCGGTCGTGCCGCGCCGGCGTGCCGGGATCAGCTCCTGGATCGCCGAGTTCACCGCCGAATACTCGCCGCCGATGCCCGCGCCGGTGAAGAAGCGGAAGACGGCGAAGGACCAGAAGTCCCAGGAGAAGCCGGTCGCGACGGTGGCGGTCAGGTACACCAGCACGGTCAGGGTGAAGAGCTTCTTCCGCCCCAGCCGGTCGGCCAGCCAGCCGAAGAGCAGCGAGCCGAACACCGCGCCGAGCAGATAGGCCGAGGCGGTGAGGCCGACCTGCGTCTCGGTGAGGCGCAGGCTCGGTGAATTGTGGATCGCGCCGGCCAGCGAGCCGACTAGCGTGACCTCCAGCCCGTCCAGGATCCAGGTTATGCCCAGGGCCACCACCACGAGCCAGTGGAAGCGGCTCCAGGGCAGGCGGTCGAGGCGATGGGGGATGCGGGTGGTGAAGGTGGCGTCCATGCCTGCGGAGAAGTCCGACAGGGCCGCAAGGTTGCCGCGCCGGTTGCTAGGCTCAGGACCTATTAACCGCTTGCAGCGACGCGGCGGCGTGTGATTCATCCCATGGTGGAGGTGCCGCCATGGCTGATGTTTTCCTGTTGTCCGCGGCACAGATGCGGCGGATCAAACCCTTC
>JAQGHZ010000395.1 GCA_028291485.1 Rubritepida sp.
ACTCGCCGAGCCTGGCGTGCGCACCGGCGTCTGGGAGCATTCCTCCTTCCGCACCGACCCGGTCCCGCGCCTCCAGCGCACCGGCCTGGCCGCGATGGTCACGGTCTATGGGCCACGCAGCGTCGCGGAGGCGATGATCGCGGGCGTGGTCCGGATCCACGAAAAGGTCGCCGGTCATACGCCGGCCGGCGAGGCCTACCACGCCAATGACGTGCGGCTGCTGAGCTGGGTCCAGGCCACGGCCGCCTTCGGCTTCGTCGAGGCCTATCGCCGCTATGTGCATCCGCTCACGCTTCAGGAACTGGACCGCCTCTACACCGAGGGCGCTCCAGCCGCGCGGCTCTACGGCGCGCTGGAGGCGCCCGCCTCGCCGGCCGAGCTCCACGCGCTCTTCGAAGGGATGCGCGACCGGCTGGAGCCCTCGCCCATCGTCTTCGAGTTCCTGGAGATCCTGCGCCGTGCCCCTGCGCTCCCGGCCGCGGCCAGGCCGATGCAGGGCATGCTGCTTCGCGCGGCAGTGGAGATCGTGCCCGGCTGGGTGCGGGAACGGCTGGGGCTGACCGCGCCATACGGGCTCCGGCCCTGGGAAGCGCCTCTGGTGCGGCTGGCCGCGCGCTTCGCGGACAAGCTGCTGCTCCCGTCCGCTCCGGCGGCGCAGTCCTGCCTGCGCCTCGGTCTTCCGGCGGACTACCTCTACGGTTGAGGCCTTTGCTTGGTTGTAGGTGTCGTCGCCATGGACGTCATCGCCGCGCACGACGCCGCCGGCTGGCGCTCAAATGACGCCTCTTCGGCCAGCGGCCGTCCCGGTATAGAAGCTTCCCATGCTCGATCTCTCCGGTCGCCGGATCGTCTGTCTCGGCGACGTCATGCTCGACCGCTTCCTCTATGGCGAGGCGAACCGGCTCTCGCCCGAGGCGCCGGTGCCGGTGGTGCGGCTCGGGCGCACGCAATCCATGGCCGGCGGCGCGGGGAACGTGGCGCGCAACATCGCAGCGCTGGGCGGTCTGCCGGCGCTGATCGGCCTGGTCGGCGAGGATGCCGAGGCGGAGGAGCTGGACGGGCTGCTCGGCGGCGCGGCGCGGCTGCTGCGGCATGCCGGGCGGCGCACCACGGTCAAGCTGCGCGTCATCGCAGGCCGGCAGCAGATCGTCCGGGTGGATGACGAGGTGGTGTCGGAGGCCAGCGGCGCCGAGGCCGAGGCCATCGCGACGACCCTGGCCCAGGCGCTGGCGGAGGCCGAGGCGCTGATCCTCTCGGACTACGGCAAGGGCGTGCTGACGCCGGCGGTGATCGCCGAGGCCATCGAAGCGGCCAGGGCGCGCGGCATTCCCGTCATCGCCGACCCCAAGGGGCGCGATTTTTCCCGCTATGCCGGCGCCGCCTGCCTCACGCCCAATGCGCGAGAGCTGGCCGAGGCCACCGGCATGCCGGTCGGCTCCGACGCCGAATGCGAGGCCGCGGCGCGCGCCGTGCTGGCGAAGGTGGCGGTGGAGGCCGTGCTCGCCACGCGCAGCGAGAAGGGCATGATGCTGGTGCGCCGCGACGCGCCGGCCGTCGCCGTGCCCACCATGGCGCGCGAGGTCTTCGATGTCTCGGGCGCGGGCGACACGGTGATTGCGACCCTCGCCCTCTCCGTCGCGGCCGGGCTCGATCTGGAGGCCGCCATGCGGGCGGCCAATGCGGCGGCGGGCGTGGTGGTGGGCAAGCTGGGCACCGCGACCTGCTCGGCGGCAGAGCTGGATCACGCGCTGCGCGAAGCGGAGGGCGCGACGGGCGAGGCGCTGAGCTGGCCGGCGGCGCAGCGGCTGGTGCAGTCCTGGCGGGACCAGGGGCTGGTGGTGGGCTTCGCGAACGGGGTGTTCGATGTGCTGCATGCCGGCCACACGCGGATGCTGCGGGCGGCGCGGGGGCATTGCGACCGGCTGGTGGTGGCGCTGAACGCGGATGCCTCGGTGAGCCGGCTGAAGGGGCCGACGCGGCCGATGAATCCGCTGGAGGACCGTGCGGCTGTGATCGCGGCGCTGGCCTCGGTGGATGCAGTGATCGCTTTCGAGGAGGACACGCCGCTGGAAGCGATCCTGGCCTTGCGGCCGGACCGGCTGTTCAAGGGCATGGACTACCGGATCGAGGAGGTGGTCGGCGCGAAGGAGGTGGCGTCCTGGGGCGGTCGGACGGAGCTGCTGGAACTGCTGCCGGGGCGGTCGACGACCGGGCTGCTGGAACGGGCCCGTGGGTAACCGAAGGGGCTCCGCCCCCTCGACCCCCGCCAGGAAACTCAGTTTCCTGGACCTTCGTTCCATTTATCGGAGATGCGAGAACCTGAGATTCTTGCTGGGGAGTTTGAGGGGCAAAGCCCGTCAAGTGGTGCTGGCCTTGCTCCTCGCGTTCCCGGCCCAAGCCCAGACCTGGTCTACCGTCCGCGGCCCGACTTCCGGCCCGGCCCGCGTCATCGGCGGCACGGGCCTCGGCTGCATCGCCGGCGCCGTGGAGCTTCCGCCGGAGGGCCCCGGCTACCAGGCCGTCCGTCTCTCGCGGAACCGCAACTGGGGCCATCCCGACCTCATCCGCTTCGTGCAGTCCTTCGCCGCACGCTCGGGCCAGGACCTCTGGATCGGCGATCTCGGCCAGCCGCGCGGCGGGCCCATGCCGACCGGCCATGCCAGCCACCAGGCCGGGATCGACGTGGACATCTGGCTCGACCTCAGCCGCAAGCCGGCGATGAGCCGCCCCGCGCGGGAGAGCATCCCCGAGACCTCGCTGGTCCTGCCCGACCAGTCCGCGGTGGACCCGGCGCGCTTCACCGAGGCGCATGCGCGACTGATCCGGCTGGCGGCCGAGGCGCCGGGCGTGGAGCGCATCTTCGTGAACCACGGCATCAAGCGCAGCCTTTGCGCCATGCATAGCGGCGAGGCCTGGCTGCACCGCGTCCGGCCCTGGTACGGGCATGACAGCCACATGCATGTGCGGCTGCGCTGCCCGGCGGGATCGCCCGATTGCCGCCCCGGCCCGCCCATCCCGGCCGGCGACGGCTGCGACGCCGGCCTCGACTGGTGGCTGAGCGACGCGGCGCGGCATCCCCGCCTTCGCCCCCCTGGCCCGCGGCCGCAATTGCCGGCAGC
>JAQGHZ010000420.1 GCA_028291485.1 Rubritepida sp.
GCATCGAGCGGCGGGTGCGGACGGCGGGGATGGAAAAATCCGTCAACGATCCCTTCCGGCCGCAGACGCCGGAGGACACGGCCCGGCTGGAGGAACTGCTCGCGCAGCTCCATGTCGAGTTCAAGGATTGGGTGCGCAGCCGGCGCGGCGCGAAGCTCAAGGTGCCGGAGGACGAGCTCTTCACCGGCCGTTTCTGGATCGGCCGCCGCGCGCTGGAACTCGGCCTCTGCGATGGGCTGGGCGACGTGCAAAGCGAGGCGCGCCGCCGCTTCGGCGAGAAGGTACGGGTGGTGACGGTCGGCCCCCGCAGGCGGCGCTTCCCGATGAGCCTGTTGCCCGGCGCCGGTGCCCTGCTGGCCGCGGGCGTGCTGGAGATGGCGGAGGAGCGCGCGGCCTGGGGAAGGCTTGGCCTGTAGCTACTCCCGGAGCGGGATGCGCACCTGCGCCAGCCAGTTCTCCAGATTGTAGTAGTTGGTCACCCGCGAGATCTTCCCGTCGCGGATCGCGAAGAACGCACCGACCGCCAGCACGTAGGTCTGCCCGTCCGCCCGCGGCAGCCCGGCATCGGCGGCGAGGTAGCTGCCATGGACGGTGAACTCGGCGGCGGCGCGGTGGCCGTCCGGCGTCGCCATCACGACCAGGTCCTCGATCCGCTCGCGGTAGCTGCCCTCCATCCGGGCGAGGAAGGCGCGGAAGGCCTCGATCCCGTGCTCGCGCCGGCCCTGGTTGATGTCGTGCGCGACGTCCTGGGTCAGGCAATCCAACATGCCCGTCCAGTCGCCCGCGTTGAAGGCCGCGTAGTAGCGGCGGACCAGCGCAAGGCTTTCTTCCGTCATCCGATTCACGCCCCCCGATTCACGCCCCGGCGATCGGATGACGTCACGTGGCCATAGACGGCATGCGGGCACCCACCACGGCCAGGATCGCGGCCGCAGCCGCCGCCTGGCAGGGTTCGATGATCGGCAGGCCACTCGCCTCGGCCGCGACGCCGACATGCCCGGCCATTCCAGCGCAGCCCAGGATGATCACTTCGGCCCCCTGCGCCTTCAGCTCGCGCGCCGCGGCGGCGATGCGGGCCTGCGGCGCCACCGGGTCGGTCAGGACTTCCATGGGCAGGTCGAGCGGGATCCAGGCGGCCATCTGCCCATCGACGCCGAGGCTCTGCAGCGCCCGGCGCTGCCGCGGCAGCGACTTCTGGGTGAAGCCGATGACGCCGAAGCGCTCGGCCCGGGCCAGCGCTGCGGTCACCGCGCAGCGGAACATGCCCAGTACCGGCCGGTCCGTGACCGTGCGCACCGCCTCCAGCCCCGGATCGCTGACGCAGCCGATCACATAGGCGTCCGCCGCCTCGCGCTCGACCTCGCGGCAGAGCGGCTCGGCCACGCCGAACCAGTCGCGCCAGGTGATGATGGCGGGCGGCCCGTCGGCCAGCCGGACCACGTCGATGCGCGGCAGTCCGGGGGCGGCGAAGGGCGCGACGGCCTCGACGATCCCGTCGGTGCAGGAGCGCGAGGAATTGGGATTGATGATCAGGATGCGGCCATGCATTTCGGGAGCATGGCAGAAACCCGGTTTTTTTGCCATATTGAGAAGCGCAATAGCATTAGTGCGGTGCACCATGCCTGATATCGCCCCTACCTCCTGGGAACCGGATCGTCGCGTTCCCGAGCCCCTCTATTCCGCCCCGCCGCTCAAGACGGCCGTGTGGCGCGGCTTGCGCAACCGCTGTCCGATCTGCGGCGAGGGCAAGGTCTTCAAGGGCTTCCTCCGCGTCGTGGACAATTGCGAGAACTGCGGGGCGCCGCTCGGCACGCTGCGCGCGGACGACGCGCCGCCCTACTTCACCATCTTCATCGCGGGCCACCTCTTCATCCCGCCGGTCCTCATGATCGAGCGGCATTTTTCGCCGCCGATCTGGATCCAGATGGTGGTCTGGGTGCCGCTCTTCGCCATCGCGACGACGCTGCTGTTGCGCCCCGTCAAGGGCGCCACGGTCGGGCTGATGAGCCGCCTCGGTTTCAACCAGCCGCGAAGCTGACGCCGTGGGTGAGGGCCGGCTGATCCGGATCGAGCTGCCGGAGGCGCCGCCCCCGCCCTCCGCCTACGCCGAGGCGGATCGCCGCCAGGCCATCGACGATCTGATCGGCGGCAACAGCTTCGACCCCCTGGGGCTGGGCCCCGGCCCCTTCGTGCTGCACCTGATGGTGCGCGAAGGCCGCCTCATCCTCGACATCCGCGATGCGGTGGACCAGCCGCTGCGCGCCATCATCCTGGTGCTCGGGCCTTTCCGCCGGCTCATCAAGGACTATCTGATGCTGGTCGCGAACCATGAGGAGGCCGTGACCACGGGCGCGATGGACGCCCGGGTCCAGGCCATCGACATGGGCCGGCGCGGGCTGCACAACGAGGCCGCCGAGCTGCTGACGATGCGCCTCGAAGGCCGGATCACCGTGGATTTCGAGACGGCGCGGCGGCTCTTCACCCTGATCGCGGCACTGCACCAGCGCATGTGAATGTCATCGCTCCGCGCTTGACGCGGGCATCCGCCTCGCCAAAACCGCGCGACCCAAATGGGCGGCGCAGAAGGATTTCTCCAGGCATGAAGATCGACGGCGCCTCCTATCGCAGCGTGTGGCTGGATTCCGACGGCTGGTCGGTGAACATCCTCGACCAGACGAAGCTCCCCTGGCAGGTCGAGGTCATCCGCCTCACCGGCTGGGAGCAGGCGGCCCACGCTATCCGTTCCATGCAGGTACGTGGCGCGCCGCTGATCGGCGCCGTCGCGGCCTACGGCGTGGCGTTGGCCATGCGGGAGGATCCGGCGAAGCTCGACGAGATCCTGGAGGTCCTGAACGAGACGCGGCCCACGGCCATCAACCTGCGCTGGGCGCTCGATCGCCAGCGGGCCAGGCTGCACAACCTGCCGCTGGAGGCCCGCGCCGCCGAAGCCTATGCCGAGGCGGCCGCCATCGCCGACGACGACGCCGAGACCTGCCGCCGCATCGGCGAGAACGGCCTGCCGCTGCTGGCCGCGATCGCCGAGAAGAAGGGCCGGGTGAACGTGCTCACCCATTGCAACGCCGGCTGGCTGGCGACGGTGGACTGGGGCACGGCCCTCTCGCCCATCTACCAGGCGCATGATGCCGGCATCGACGTGAAGGTCTGGGTGGACGAGACCCGCCCGCGCAACCAGGGCGCCGCGCTCACCGCCTTCGAGCTCGGCGCGCATGGCGTGAAGCACACGGTGATCGCCGACAATGCCGGCGGCCACTACATGCAGCACGGCGAGGTCGACATCGTCATCGTCGGCACCGACCGCGTGACGCGCACCGGCGACGTGGCCAACAAGATCGGCACCTATCTCAAGGCGCTGGCGGCGAAGGACAATGGCGTGCCCTTCTGGGTCGCGCTGCCGCATTCCACGCTCGACATGCGCGTGCGCGACGGGGTCTCGGAAATCCCGATCGAGGAGCGCAGCGGCGCCGAGGTGACGGACATGACCGGCCGCACCGCCGATGGCCGCATCGAGACGGTGCGCGTGGTCGCCGCCGGCAGCCCGGCCGCGAACCCGGCCTTCGACGTGACGCCGGCGCGGCTGGTCACCGGCCTCATCACCGAGCGTGGCCGTTGCGCGGCGACCGAGCAGGGATTGCTGGAGCTTTACCCCGAAAAGGGGTGAGCCTCAGCCGAGCCCGTGGATGTCCGTCCGGCCGCGCTCGAGGAACTGAAGGCCAAGCACGATCAGAACGCCGCCGGCTGCTGCCGCGACGGCAGCGAAACCCGGCGCGACGCGACCCGGAGCCATGCCGTCGGTCAGCAGGATGCCTACGACGCCCAGAATGAGGGCGAGGCCGAAGAGGACGAGGCTGAAACCGAAGCGTTGCATGGTGATGATCTCCTGAGCGTCTTTTTGTCGGAGCGTCCAGGCGGCAAGACGGAAGAAGCAGGGCATTTTCAAGGCAGCCGTGCCCAGCCCACGGGCAAGTTGCGTCGCGCTGCGAAGCCGTGGAAGCTCGCGGCACACGTCCTGAGAAGGTAACCCCATGCGACGCTTCTTCCTCGCCGCAGCCCTGGCGGCCACGGTGTCGGCCCCCGCTGCTTTCGCCCAGACCCAGACCCAGACCCCGGCCCAGGCCCAGCCGCCGCTGCGCTGCGCGGTCGACGGGACCTTTGCGCCGCACGCCTTCCCCTCGTTGCAGGGCGGCGTGCAGGGCTTCCAGATCGACCTCTTCCGCGAGGTCGCGCGCCGCATGGGCCGCGAGATCACGATCGACAGCGCCAGCTTCTCGGGCCTCGTCCCCGCGCTCAACGCCGGCCGCTACGACTTCCTCTGCGCGCCTACCACCGTGACCCGCGAGCGGGCGGAAAACCTGCTCTTCACCGAGGGCTACCTCTGGACCGAGCTGCAGTTCGGCATCCGCCGCGGCACGCAGCCCATCCGCTCCGAGGAGGACCTGCGCGGCAAGACCATCAGCGTGAACAAGGGCACGCCCTACGAGCAATGGGTGACCAACAACGCCCAGCGCCTGAACCTGACGCTGATGGCCTTCGACACCCAGCCCGACGCGGTGCAGGCCGTGATCCAGGGCCGCGCCTATGCCAACCTCTCCGGCAACACGGTGATCCGCTACAGCGCGAGCCGCACGCCGCAATACGTCGCCGACTTCGTGCTGCCGGGCACGCGCTTCCACTGGGCCACGCCCTTCCGGCAGGACTCCGGCGCGCTGCGCAACCAGGTTGAAGACGTGCTGGTCTGCATGAAGCGGGACGGCACCATCGCCCGAATGAGTGAGAAGTGGTTCGGCAGCCGGCCGGGACCGGACCAGGCGGAGGTGATGACCTTCCCGGGATATGGGCCGCCGGACCTGCCGGGCTACGATCCCACGCCGCAGAATCCGACTTGCGGGTGATGGAAGGCGAGGGGCTCTGCCCCTCATTCCTATGAGCAACTGGGACAAGTTCACCAACAGCTTCTTCAACGCGCGCGTGGCCTGGGAATACGCGCCGAAGATCCTGGACGGACTCTGGCTGACCATCCTGCTGGCGGGCTGCATCATCGTCGCCGGCATCCTGGCGGGGCTGGTCCTCGCCGTGATCCGCGCGATGGGCATCCGGCCGCTGAACTGGCTCATCATCTTCACGGTGGACCTGTTCCGCGCCCTGCCGCCGCTGGTCATCATCGTGCTGATCTTCTTCGGGCTGCCGGCGGCCGGCATCAATATGTCCGGCTTCGTCGCAGCCTGGCTGGCGCTCTCGCTGGTGCTGATGGCCTTTTCGGAGGAGATCTTCTGGGCCGGCATCACCGCCGTGCCGCCGGGCCAGTGGGAGGCCTCGCGCAGCCTGGGCCTGCCCTTCCTCGTGACCTTCGTGCTGATCATCCTGCCGCAGGCGGTCCGCATGGTGATCCCGCCGCTGGTGAACCGCACCATCGCCATCACCAAGGGCACCGCGCTGGCCTCCGTGGTGGCCGTGCCGGACATCCTGGGCGCGGCGCAGGCCGGCGTCTCCTTCTCCTTCAACCCGACGCCGCTGACCCTGGGCGCCGCGGCCTATCTGCTGCTCTTCCTGCCCGTCGTGATCGCCGGCCGCTGGGTCGAGACGCGCTTCGCGTGGAAGCGGTAGCGCCATGGAAGACTTCATCGAGGCCTTCTTCAACTTCGGGATCCTGGCCGAGGCCTGGCCCATCCTGCTCGACGGCCTGCTCCAGACCCTACTGCTCTCGGCCCTGGTCGTGCCGCTCGGCATCCTCGGCGGGCTGATCTTGGCATTGCTCTCGACGGCCCGGACCCGGTGGATCCGCTGGCCGCTGATGGCCTGGGTCGACGTCTTCCGTTCCCTGCCGCCGCTGGTGCTGCTGGTCTTCATCTATGCCGGGCTGCCCTTCGCGGGCTTCGAGGTCTCGGCCTTCACCGCCGTCGCCATCGGCTTCTTCCTCAACACCGGCGCCTACTACGGCGAGATCATGCGCGCCGGCATCGAGAGCGTGCCGGCCGGGCAGATGGAGGCGGCGCGCTCGCTCGGCCTCTCCCGCGCGCAGGGAATGCGACTGGTGGTGCTGCCGCAGGCCGTGCGCAACGTCCTGCCGGACCTCATCTCCAACACGCTGGAGGTGGTGAAGCTCACCTCCATCGCGGCGGTGGTGGCGCTGCCGGAACTGCTCTTCCAGGCGCGCCAGGCGCAGAGCGTGACCTTCAACGCGACGCCGATCATGGCCGCCGCGGTGGCCTATTTCATCCTGCTCTGGCCCGTCGTCCGGTTGCTGTCGAAGCTGGAGAACCGGCAGCTGGCTCGACGAGCGTGATGACTTGAGGCCGCTCCGGCCGAAAAGTCTGAATCACGCGGTCAGCCTTAAGCGCGTGATGACTTGAGGCCGCTCCGGCCGAAGAGTCTGAATCACGTTCCTCGCTTCAAGCGAAGCTGAACAGCCCGTTGCTCACCACGACGACGTCGCGCTCCACGACGCGCGCCCGGAAGGAGGCACCGCCGGCCTCGCGCCAGATCTCCGTGCGGATGGTCTCGCCCGGATAGACCGGCGAGGAGAAGCGCAGGTCCATCCGGCCGAACTTCGCCGGGTCGTAGTCGCAGAGCTCGCGCATCAGCGCATGGCACACCACGCCGAAGGTGCAGAGCCCGTGCAGGATCGGCGCCTTGAAGCCGGCGGCTTGAGCCACGCCCGGATCGATGTGCAGCGGGTTGTGGTCGCCGTTGAGGCGGTAATAGGCCGCCTGCTCAGGCCGCGTCGGCAGGTCGAGCGTGATGTCCGGCGTGCCGATGGCCTCCGGATGCGGCGCCTTCACCGGGCCGGGCTGGCCGCCGAAACCGCCGTCGCCGCGGGCGAAGGTGGTCTGCTCCAGGGTGGCCAGCTTCTCACCCGTGGCGGCGTCGCGCACCACGCGCTCGGAATAAATCATCGCTCCCTTGCCGGGGCCGCGATCGACGATGCCGGTCACGACAGTCATGCCGACGATCTCGCCGGAAGCGGGCAGGGGCTTGTGCAGGATCAGCGACTGCTCGCCATGCACCACCTTCACCCAGTCCACGCCGGTGCCGGGCTCCTTCACCCAGAAGCCGGGATAGCCCAGCACCACGGCCATGGAGGGCATGGCGCGCAGGTTCGGCTCATAGGTGAAGGGAAGCTGGCGCAGGTCCAGCGGATCCTGCCCGAGGCCGATGGAGAGGTTGTACTGCGCCACATCCTGCCAGCGGATCTGCGTGCGGATCTCCGGGAAGGGATAGGCGAGGAGCTTTTGTTCGTCGATCACTTGGCCGGCCCCACCTGCGTGATCTCCAGCACGGCATCGGCGGCATAGGCGCCCTCGCCCTCGGGCAGCACCAGCAGCGGGTTGATGTCGATGGAAGCGAGCTGCGGGCCCGCCGCCGCGGCGAAGGTGGAGAGGTTCGCCAGCGCCAGCGCCAGCGCCTTTACGTCGGCCTTCTTCCGGCCGCGCACGCCGTCGAGCAGCGGAAAGCCCTTGAGGCCGCGGATCATCGTCTCGGCCTCGGCCGCATCGAAGGGGCAGCGGCGGAAGGTCACGTCCTTCAGCACCTCGATGAAGATGCCGCCCAGCCCCACCATGGCGACCGGCCCGAAGACCGGGTCGCGCACCATGCCGAGCGCCATCTCGACCGCGCCCTTGATCTGCCTGGCGACCAGCACGCCCTCGAGCCGCGCGCTGGGGGCGCGCTTGGCGGCGCGCTCCATCAGCGTGGCATAGCCCTCGCGCACCGCGGCCTCGCCCTCGATGTCGAGCAGCACGCCGCCGATCTCGCTCTTGTGCAGGATGTCGGGGCTCAGGATCTTCAGCACGACGGGGAAGCCGAACGCCTCCGCGGCCTTCACCGCCGTTTCCACGTCGGCGCAGCCGAGCTCCGGCACGGCGGGCACGCCGGCCTCGGCCAGGATGCGCTTGCTTTCCGCCTCGGAGGGCGTGTGGGTGGGCAGCGTCACCTTCGGCAGCAGCCCGGCCACGGTCTGCGCCTTGGCGAAGGCGTCGCCGAAACGACCCATGGCATGCAGCGCGACGACGGCGCGCGTGGGGTCCTCGAACACCAGAAAGCCGTCCGCCTCCCA
>JAQGHZ010000421.1 GCA_028291485.1 Rubritepida sp.
GAGGCCTTCGGTCTCCTGGCCGAGGCGCTGCTGGAGGCCGGGCGCGACGACGAGGCGCTCCTTGCCGCCGACACGGCGCTCGCCGCCCGGGAGGCCGACGGCACGCTGCGCCTGCTGCGTGCCCGGATCCGGCGCGGCAAGGGCGACACGCTGGGCGGCATGGACGACGCTGCGGCTGCCGTGATGGCGCTGCCTGGCAGCCTGGAAGCCAGGACGCTTCTGGCCACCTGCCTCTCCGAGGCGGGCCGGCATGACGAGGCGTTGTTCTTCTTCCATCAGGTCTTCGAGGCGCAGCCCGGGAATGCCCTGGCAGCGGGGATGCTGGCCATGGCCTTCATGCGGGCCAACCGCCATGAGGCGGCCGAGGAGCTCTATGCCGTCGCCGAGGGCCTGTCGGGCAAGCCGCGCGGCCTGGTGGTCCTGCGTGCGCAGAACGCGATCCTCGCCGGAGACGCCCAGCGCGCCGCCACCATGCTGGAAGCGGCGCTCGTTGCCGCAACGCCGGAAAGCGGGGTCTGGTCCATGCTTGGCCAGGCCTATCACCGGCTCGGTCTCGCCGATCGGGCGGGCGAGGCCTATGCCGAGGCCTCCGCGCTGGAGCCGGGGAACGCCTATCTGCGGCATCTGGCGATCGCCGTCGGTGCGCGCCCGGCGGAAGGCGACCGGGCGAGCGAGCAATACGTGACCGAGGTCTTCGACGGCTTCGCGATGCGGTTCGAGGAATCGCTCTTCTCGCTGGGCTATCGGATTCCGGGCGTCATGCTCCGCATGATCGAGGCGCACCACCCGGATGTCGCCCTGGGCCGCGCAAGGCTCGGCGATGTGCTGGACCTGGGCTGCGGCACGGGCCTCATGGGGGCCGTCCTGCATGACCTTCTGGGAGGCCGGCTGGTCGGGGTGGACCTCTCCTCGCGCATGCTTGAGGCCACACGCGGGAAGCAGGTCTACACCGAGCTGCGCTGCGCCGACGTCCTGACCGCGCTGCGGGAGGATGAGGCGCCATATGTGGCGATCCTGATGGCCGACCTGCTTTGCTACTTCGGGGCGCTGGAGGAGGTCTTCGCGGCGGCGCGGTCGCGCCTTGCTCCGGGGGGCGTCCTCCTGTTCAGCATCGAGGCCGGCGAACCCGGCACGAACTGGGTGCTCACCCGCAATGCCCGCTACCAGCAGAGCGCCGAGTATGTCCGCTCGGCGCTGTCGCAGGCGGGCCTGGTCGCGAGCGACTTCCGCGAGGAGGTCCTGCGCTTCGAGAACGGCGAGCCGGTGAGGGGCTACATCGTCCTCGCGGCGCTGGGCCACTGAGATGACGGAACTGGCCGAATTCGACGCGGGCCTGGACGAGCTCCGCGCCGGCCGCACGGATTCGGCCGTGCCCTTGCTGACGGCTGCGCTCGACCGTGAGCCGGAGCATGCCCTGGCGGCGCTCAACCTCGGCATGGCGTTGATGGATCTGGGCCGGCTCGACGATGCCGCGCCGCATCTTCGCAAGGCCCTGGCCTCGCTGTCCCATCTCGCCGAGGTGCATTTCCGCCTGGGCCGGTTCGCGCATCTGCGCGGCGATCTCGCGGCCGCGCGGGCGGGCTATGAGAGTGCGCTCGCCCGTGTGCCGGATCATGTCGCGGCGCTGTCCGGGCTGGCGATCGTCGAGCGACTCGCGGGCTCGCTGGACCGCGCCGAGATGCTGCTGGCCGAGGCCATGCTGCATGCGCCGGAGGACAGCGGCATCGCGCTCGAATATGCCAGGACCCTGCGCGACAACGGTTCGGCGGATCGCGCGATCGCCCTCGCCGAGGAGGTGCTCGCCCGCGAAGCCGAGCTAGGTCAGGCGGGGCTGATCTGGGCCGATGCGCTGGTCGCCCTGCACGGCGCCGCCGCGGCGCGGGTGATCGTGGAGGCCGCCATCGCGGCGGACCCGCTCTCCGCCGCCCGCGTCGCCGGATTCGCCAGCCTGATCGAGGCTGCCGAGGGCCATGGCGCGGCGCTGCCGCAATGGCGCCTCGCCGAGGCGCTGGCACCGGACGACGGCCAGGTCCTGAGCGGCCTCGGCCACTCCCTCTGGCGTCAGCGCCAGTACAAGGAGGCCATCGATATCTTCGAGCGTGCCGTGCGCCTGCTGCCCAGCGAGCGCAAGCTGCGCGTGGCGTTGGGCGAGCAACTGCTCCGGACGCACCGCTTCGCCGAGGCGCGGGACACGCTGGAGCGGGCCATGCGGGATCTGGGATCCGACTACCGCGGCCAGGCGACGCTGGCGCTCGTCCAGGTGTCGCAGGGCCTGCAGGACGAGGCCATCGCCTCCGCCGACGCGGCCGGCGGCGAGAACGAGATGATGCTGCGGCTGTGCAGCGTGGGGCCCTACCATTCGGAGCAGGCGGACCCGGCCCGATTGCGCGAGGTGGCGGAACGTCTGCACGGGGGTCTTTCGAACGGCCTCGAACCCTACGGTTCCGCGCCGCATGTGCGGCGGGAGCGGCTGAAGGTCGGCTTCCTCTCGGCGAATTTCGGAACGCATCCGGTCGGCTGGTTCACCCTTGCGGGCATCGAGAACCTGCCGCGCGACGGTTTCGAGCTGGTCTTCCTCGCCCTCGGCGACCGGGGCGGCCCGCTGGCGCAGCGCTACCGCGACCGGGCCGACCGTTGGGTCGCGCTGGATTCGGCCCTCGGCGAAACTCTGCTGGTGGAACAGCTGCGCGCCGAGGAATTGGACATTCTCATCGACCTGGGCGGGCATGGGCTGGGCGGCAGGATTCGTGCGCTGCGGCACCGCTGCGCGCCGGTGCAGATCAAATGGGTAGGCTCTCAATCGGCAACGACCGGGGTGCCGAACATGGACTGGATGCTGACCGACCGCTGGGAAACGCCGGAGGGCTTCGAGCGCCACTATATCGAGCGGCTCCTGCGCCTGCCGGACGGCTATGTCTGTTACGATCGACCGTCCCATGCGCCGCCCGTGGCGCCTCCTCCGCTGCGGCAGCGTGGCCATGTGACCTTCGGCTGCTACAACAACATGGCGAAGATCACGCCGCGAGTGCTGACCTGCTGGGCGCGGATTCTGGACGCGGTGCCGGACAGCCGGCTGATCCTGCGCACCCACGCCCTCGGCGATGCCCGCACGCGCGACGCCTTCGTCGAACGGGCCAGGGCCCTCGGTCTTTCGCCGGAACGGATGGACCTGCATGGCGCGATCCCGCATGCGGAGCTGCTGGCCGCTTATGGTGACATCGACATCTCGCTCGATCCCTTTCCCTACAATGGCGGGCTGACGGTCTGCGAATCCCTGTGGATGGGCGTGCCGGTGCTCACGCTGACGGGCGGCAGCTTCGCCGCGCGGCATGCCTTCTCCCCTCTCTCCACTGTCGGCCTGGGGGATTGGGTGGAATTCGACGAGGACGGCTATGTCGCGCAGGCCGTCGCCCGTGCGGCGGATGCGGAGGCACTGATCGCCCTGCGCGCGACGCTACGCGACCGTATGTCCGCCTCGCCGCTCTGCGATGCGCCGCGCTTCGGACGGAACCTGGCCGAGGCCCTGCGACGCGCCTGGGAGGCGACCCCGGCTTGACGCGCGGCCATCAGCGGGAAAGAGCTTGCGCATGAGCAGCACCGAAATCGCCAGCCATCGCGGCGGCGCCTTCCTCTGGCCGGAGAACAGCCTCCTGGCCTTCCGCCATGCCCTCGGCTGGGCCGCTGAGCAGGTGGAGTTCGACGTGCATGCGAGCCGCGACGGCGAGCCCGTCG
>JAQGHZ010000483.1 GCA_028291485.1 Rubritepida sp.
CTGCTGGCGATGCAGGAGGATGGCATGGCCGAGGAGATCGGCCGGAAGTGGTTCGGCATGCCATGAGGCATCGCGAGGTCCGCTTCGGGTCGATCTGGCCATCGCCGACGAGCACCGCCTGACGAGCGGGGCGCCGGCAGTTTCTTCGCGACCATGCCCGAAGTGACTGCGTTCCCCAGAGCACTCCAGGCACGGGCCGCCAAGGCGATCGAAGAGCGCCCCGCCGTCACGCGTATGATGGATGCGATGTTGGTCGACCTTGGCTGCAGTCGATACGACTGTCGCCCAGCGCGACGGATGCTGCGCCTCGTGATCCAGAACCATCCGCACGGTCTCGCTGCTATACCTCAGGCGAAAACTTGTTCGTCGTCTTGCTCGTCATCGCTCCACCTTCTCAAGAGTTGGAGGTCCGACTGAAGTTGCCCCGCTTCCGTGGACGGTTTGCGGGTATCGATCATTCGTTCACGGCCGTTGTCCTCGCTTTGTATTCGATGGGCGAGAGGTAGCCCAGGGCGGAGTGTCGTCTGGTCGGGTTGTAGAAGCCCTCGATGAACGGGAACACGGCCATGCGCGCCTCGGCCTGGGAGCGGAAGCGGCGCCGGTCGGGCAACTCGCACTCGAGGGTAGCGGAGAACGCTTCGGCCATCGCGTTGTCATAGGCATCGCCGACTGAGCCGGTGAAAGGGCGGACGCCTGCTTCCCTGCATCGCATCCCGAATGCCAGCGACGTGTATTGGGTAGATTCAATTGGTCGTCGCAACACCGGGGTTGGAGGGTGAGTGCGATGGCGGGTCGGCGTCGTTCGGATCGGGCTTTGCGGGACAAGTTGCGATCTCCGGGGCGCCCCTCTGTAGCGCGGCAGGAGCATCGGCGGCGGTTCTGGGCGTTGGTCGCCGAGGGGCTCTCGAGTGAGGACGCCGCGATGGAGGTGGAGGTATCGCAGCCGGTCGGGTTCCGGTGGTTTCGCGAGGCGGGCGGGATGGCGCCCTCCCATCTGTCGCACTCGTCGAAGCCGCTCTCGGGGCGGTATCTGACCTTTGCTGAGCGGGAGGAGATTGCGCTGTGGCGGGCGCAGGACGTTGGAGTGCGGGAGATCGCGCGCCGCCTGGGGCGAGCGCCGTCGACGATCTCGCGGGAACTGCGACGTAACGCGGCGACGCGGGGCGGCAACCTGGACTACCGAGCGACGACGGCGCAGTGGCATGCGGAGCGGGCGGCGCGTCGCCCGAAAGCGGTGAGGCTGGCGACGAACCTGGAGCTGCGGTCGTATGTTCAGAACCGGCTGGCCGGTGCCGTCGTCGCGCCTGGCGGGGCCGCGGTTCCCGGCCCAGCGGTGCCCTGGAAGGGTCGGCGGCGCGGGCGGCGCCAGGACCGGCGCTGGGGCATGGCATGGAGCCCGCAGCAGATCGCCGAGCGACTGCGGCTCGACTACCCGGATGACACGACGATGCGAATCAGCCACGAGGCGATCTACCAGGCGCTCTACGTCCAGGGCCGAGGAGCGCTGAAGCGCGAGCTGACGCAGTGCCTGCGAACCGGCCGAGCGCTGCGCGTGCCGCGATCACGCACGCGTGGGCGAGGCAAGTCGTTCGTCACCCGAGAGATCCTGATCAGCGAGCGCCCGGCCGAGGCGGAGGACCGCGCGGTGCCAGGGCACTGGGAAGGAGACTTGATACTCGGCCTCGACAGCTCCGCGATCGGCACCCTCGTCGAGCGGACGACGCGGTTCACGATGCTGCTGCACCTGCCGCCGATGGAAGGACATCGGACGGGGCCGCGCGAGAAGAATGGGCCAGCCCTTGCCGGGCATGGCGCGGCGGCGGTGCGCGACGCCATCACGCGCACGATCACCACGCTGCCGGAGGCGCTGCGACGGTCGCTGACGTGGGACCAGGGCGCGGAGATGGCGCAGCACACGAGGCTGCGGATCGACACCGGCCTGGAGGTGTATTTCTGCGATCCGCAAAGTCCATGGCAGCGTGGCACGAACGAGAACACCAATGGGCTGCTGCGGCAGTACTTCCCGAAGGGGACGGATCTGGGCGCACACGGCGCCGATGACCTGGCTGCCGTGGCGGCGGCTCTCAACAGCAGACCGCGCAAGACACTCGGATGGAGGACACCTGCCGAGGCTCTCGACGCGGCGCTGCAGTCAGCTCAGGGTGATGTTGCGATGACCAGTTGAAGCCAAGTTGGCTGCCCTGATCGCTGTGATGCACGACGTCGGCCGGTTTCCTCGTTGTGACGGCCATGTCGAGGGCCTCGAGCACCAGGCGCGCGCGCAGGTTGTTCGCCATGGCCCAACCGACGATGCGCCGCGACCAGGCATCCAGCACGACGGCGAGGAACAGGAACCCGGTCGCGGTCGGCACGTAGGTGATGTCGGCGACCCACAGCAGGTTTGGGCCTGGCGCGGTGAACACCCGGCCGACGAGATCGTTGGCTGGCGTGTGCGTCGGCTCGCGCCGTGGCGTGGTCAGGAAACGGCGGCGGGAGACGCCCTGCAGCCCGGCCTGACGCATCAGGCGCGCCACGCGCTTGCAGGCGATCGCGGTGGCCTGCGCCTGCAACTCGGCATGCCCCCGCGGCGCACCGTAGGTACCGCGCGAGGCCGCGTGGAGGGTGCGGATCCAGCGCAGCAGGACGGCGTCGACCTGGGCGTGAGCCGAAGCCGGCCGGTTGCGCCAGGCATAGTAGCCGCAGGCGGATACCCGCAGCACGCGGGCCCTGGTGCGGACGGGGAACTCGGCCTGGTGCGCGCTCATGAATTCGAAGACCCGGATGGGGTCTTGTCCCTCGCGAACCCGGCCGCGCCTTTGCCAAGATGTCGCGCTCCTGGCGCAGACGATGGTTCTCACGGCGGAGCTTGCTCAGCTCCTCCCGCTCGGCGCTGGTCGCACCGCCATCGCGTCGCTCCCCGGCATCGCGCTCCGCTTGG
>JAQGHZ010000422.1 GCA_028291485.1 Rubritepida sp.
GGCGACAACATCGCCGTCGGCCGCATCGAGGCGCGCGAGGACCAGGCCCGCATTGCCCGCGCAGCCGGGCGCAGCCAGGCCGACGAGGTGATCGCCCAGCTGCCGCAGGGCTACGGGCAGATGATCGGCAAGCGCTTCAAGAACGGCGTCGAGCTCTCGGGCGGCGAGTGGCAGAAGGTCGCCATCGCGCGCGCCTATATGCGCGAGGCCGAGGTGCTGGTGCTGGACGAGCCGACCGCCGCGCTGGACGCGCGCTCGGAATTCGAGGTCTTCCGCCGCTTCAAGGAACTGAGCGAGGGGAAGACCGCGGTGCTGATCTCGCACCGCTTCTCCAGCGTGCGCATGGCCGACCGCATCCTGGTGCTCGCCGACGGCAAGGTCGAGGCCGAGGGCACGCATGAGGCGCTGATGGCCCAGGGCGGCCGCTACGCCGAGCTCTTCGAGCTCCAGGCCGCCGGGTACAGGTAGAAACCCTGATGCGCGACGCGCCGGTCCGGGTGATACTGGCCTCCGCATGCGAATCGCCGCCATCAGAACCCTGACCATTTGGGCCGCGCTGCTCCTCCTGGCTTCGCCCGTCGCGGCGCGGGCCGCGGTGCCGGCTGCGTCCTGTCCCGACATCCTGCTGGGCGACAGCCTCGCCGTCGGCATGGGCCCTTACGCGCAGGCCGCGGGATTCCAGGTCATCGCCCGCACCGGGATCGGCCTTGCTTGGCTACGCGCCCAGAATCCCCGCTGCGCGCGGCGGGTGGTGGTGGTGATCGGCACCAACGACCTGCGCGGCATCGACCCCTATTCGGCCGAGGCCTATCCCGAACGGCTGGCCGCGATCATGGGCCGCTGGCAGACGCAGCAGATCGTCTGGGCGACGCCCGGCTGCTTCCCCCGCGACGAGAGCCTCGAACGGGGCAGCGAGGCGCTGGACCGGGCGCTGGCGCGCGAGCCGCTGGTGCGGGTGGGCGGCCGGCGCGAGTACATGCGGGTCCATTCCGGGCGGACGGCGCGGTGCGGCTATCTCTCGGGCGACGGCATCCATCCGACCGGGGCAGGGTATCGCGCCTGGTGGGCGAGCCTGTCCCAGGCGATGGGGCCGGAGCCGGAGGCCGAGCCGTACCGCGAGACGCGGACGGCGCGCGGGACCGATGCGCGCCCGCCTGTCCGTGCCGTGCAGCACACGCGTCTCGATCGGCAGGCCCACGCCGGCCAGCAGGCTCGGCCATCCCATTCCGTCCAACAGGCGCGTTCGGCCCGGCCGACCCCGTCCATCCAGCAGGCGCGCTCCAACCGGCATCCCGGCACCGCCCGGCAGAGCCGTGCGGTCCAGCTGGCGCACGCCGATCGGCGGCCGCGCAACACCCTTCAGCCGCCTTCCAACCCGCCCACGCGCTCGGTCCAGCAGGCGCGTTCCGGTCGGCAGACGCACCCCGCCTCGCCGATGCGTTCCACGCAGCAGGCCCGGTCCGTCCAGAACCTCCGCCCCGGCCGGGATCCCCGGCAATTGCGGGCGCCGGCGACATTGCGCATGGAAGCCGTGACGCCCACCCGCCGCACCTGAGGCAACGGACCGGGTTCCCGCGACTTGGGTCCGCATGAAGATCGCGACCTTCAACATCAACAACATCGTGCGGCGCCTGCCGAACCTGCTCGCCTGGCTGGCCGAGGCCGCACCCGACGTGGTCTGCCTGCAGGAGCTCAAGGCGGGGCAGGCTGCCTTTCCCCTCCGCGCCCTCGAGGAGGCCGGCTACAGCGCCGTCTGGCAGGGCCAGCCGACATGGAACGGCGTCGCCATTCTCGCCCGCGGCGCCGCGCCGGTCCTCACGCGGCGCGCGCTGCCCGGCGCCCCCGAGGACACCCAGGCGCGCTACATCGAGGCGGCGGTGGCGGGCGTGCTGGTGGGCTGCCTGTACCTGCCGAACGGCAACCCGCATCCGGGGCCGAAATTCGCCTACAAGCTCGGCTGGTTCGCGCGGCTGGAGGCGCATGCGGCCGCGCTGCTGGCGGCGGGCGTGCCGGCGGTGCTGGCCGGCGACTACAACGTCGTGCCCACCGATGCCGACATCTATGCCGTGCGCTCCTGGGCGCGCGACGCGCTGCTCCAGCCCCAGCCGCGCGCAGCCTGGCGCCGGCTGCTCGACCAGGGCTGGACGGATGCGCTGCGCCGGCTCCATCCGGCGGCGCCGCTCTACACCTTCTGGGACTACAAGCGGGACGCCTGGCCGCGGGATGCCGGGCTGCGCCTCGACCACATCCTGCTGAGCCCGCAGCTCGCCAAGCGGCTCGCGAAGGCCGGCGTCGACCGGGAGGTGAGGGGGCAGCCCGGCGCGAGCGACCACGCGCCCGCCTGGACCGTGCTGCGCGGCCGGGCCCGGTAGCGCCAAGGGCCGGCCGGCCTTCCGTGCGGACCGTATATGGACCACGATCGGGGAAATCGGGCGCCGAGACGCCCGTGCCCCAGGGAGTTGTCCATGCCGTTCGAACGCAGGCAGGCGCTGAAGCTCGCCGCCCTCTCACCCGCCGTCCTTACGACCCTTCTGGCCTGTCCCGCCCTCGCGCAATCCGACTGGCCGAGCCGGCCGATCCGCATGGTCATCCCTTACCCGCCGGGCGGGGCCAGCGACATCATCGCGCGCATGCTCGCGCCGCACATGACGGAGCTGCTCGGCCAGACGCTGGTGGTGGAGAACCGGCCCGGCGCCAACGGCTTCATCGCGGCCGAATACGTCGCCCGCAGCACGCCGGACGGCTACACGCTGCTGATGGGCAATGCCGGGCCGAACGCCACGGGTCCCGCGCTCTACGGCAGCCGCACGCCCTACGATCCGATCCGCGATTTCTCGTCCATCATGGCGGTCTCCATCGTGCCGACGGTCGTGGCGGTGCACCCCTCCGTCCCGGCGCGGAATTTTTCCGAGTTCCTGGCCCATGTGCGGGCCTTGCAGGGCCGCTTCAGCTACGGCACCGCGGGCGTCGGCTCGGCGGGCCACATGGGCATGGAACTGCTGAAATCGCAGACCGGCATCGACATGACGCACATCCCCTATCGCGGCAGCGGGCCCACCGTCGCCGACCTGATCGCGGGCGTCATCCCGATGAGCTGCGACACCGCACCGGTGCAGCTGCCGCATTCCCAGGCCGGGCGGGTTCGCGCGATCGCGACCGGCGCGCTGCAACGCATGCCCGACGCGCCGGACCTGCCGACCATCGCCGAGACGGTGCCTGGCTTCGAGACGGTGAGCTGGGGCGGCGTCATGGGCCCGGCGGGCCTGCCGCAGGCGCTGGTTCTGCGGCTGAACGCAGCGCTCGGCACGTCAATGGAGCGCATCTCCCCGCAGCTCGCGAGCCAGGGCATCCAGCCCCAGCGCGGCACGCCGGAGGAGTTCGCGACCTACGTGGCGGCCGAAGTGCGCAAGTGGACCGAGGTCGTGCAGAAGATGGGGCTGCGGCCGGAATGAGGGGCAGGGAACGAGTTCCCTGCTGGGGGTTGGCTGCGAAGCGGAGACGACGAGGGGGCAAAGCCCCCTCAAGT
>JAQGHZ010000496.1 GCA_028291485.1 Rubritepida sp.
GGCCGCTCAGTGCGCGCCGCCGCCCGCTCCCGCCTTCACCTTGCCCGCGAACAGCAGCGCGACGGCCGCGATGGACAGCAGCACGCCGATCACGGCGAAGGTGTCGCTGAAGCCCATGATGAGCGCCTGCTGGTGCACCCTCGCGCCGATCGCCGCGACCGCCTTGTGCCGGGCGAGGGCCGGGTCCGTCACGCCATGCGCCGTGAAGTACTGGGTCAGCTGCTCGATCCGCTGACGGACCTCCTCGCGGTAGAGCGTGACCGACTGGCCGATGATGTTGGAATGGAACTGCTCGCGCTTGGTCAGGATGGTCGCGAGCGTCGCGGTGCCCACGGCGCCGCCCAGGTTCCGCAGCATGTTCGACAGGCCGGACGCCGCCCCCGCCTCGCTCGGCGCGATGCCTGCGGTGGAGATGGCGCTGACCGGCGTCAGCACCAGCGCCTGGCCGATGGCGCGCACGATGTTCGGGATCAGGAACTGGTCGCCCGCATCGTTCATGGACAGCGTGGTATCCATGAAGCAGCTAGCGGCGAAGATGGCGATGCCGAAGGCGCCGATATAGCGCGCATCGAAATGCCTCATCAGGAGCGGCACCAGCGGGATCAGCAGGAGCTGCGGCAGGCCGGTCCAGGCGAGCACGTTGCCGATCTGCTCGGCGTTGTAGCCCTGCGCCTGACCAAGATATTGCGGCAGGATATAGACCGTCCCGAACAGGGCGAAGCCGACCAGGACGTTGACGAAGACGCCCACTCCGAAATTGCGCCGCTTCAGCAGCCGCAGGCTCACCAGCGGCTTCTGCACCTTCAGCTCGATGGCGATGAAGGTGGTGAGGAAGACGACCGCGACGATGGTGAGGTCGACGATGAAGGACGAACCGAACCAGTCGTCCTGGTTGCCCTCCTCGAGCACGGTCTGCAGCGCGGAGAGGCCGATGGCCATGGTCGCGATGCCGGCCCAATCGCCCTCCTTCAGCAGCGAGAGCCGCATCGGCTGCTTCTCCAGCGTGAAGAAGAGCGCGATCACCATGATGATGCTGGGCGGCGTGTTGACGAAGAAGATGGTCTGCCAGCCGTAGTTCTCGGTCAGGTAGCCGCCGATGGTCGGGCCGATGGCCGGCGCGAAGGTGGCGGAGAGCGCGAAGAGCGCGAGGCCGATCGGCTGCTGCGGCTTGGGCAGCTTCGTCAGCACCAGGGTGAAGGCCATCGGGATGAGGATGCCGCCGGCGAAGCCCTGCAGCCCGCGCATCGCGATCATGGAGCCGAGGTCGTGCGTGAAGGCACAGGCCATCGAGAAGAGGGGAAACAGGATCGCGTTGACCAGCATGTAGCGCCGGACGGAGAAGACACGGCTGAGATAGTCGGTCAGCGGGATCACGATGATCTCGCCGATCAGGTAGGAGGTCGAGATCCAGGCGCCGTTGTCGACGCCGGTGCCGATGCCGCCCTCGATGTTGAGCAGCGAGGCGTTGGTGATCTGGATGTTCAGGATCGCCATGAAGGCGCCGATCATGCTGGCGCCCACGGCGATCCAGGCGGTGCGGCTCGCCCGTTCGGCAGGGGCTGGGACGGACGCGGCCTCGAAGGTCGTGGTGGACATGGCAGCCTCCTGCGCGACGGTCCCCGCCCGGCCTCAGCGCGCCGGCAGGATGGCGGGCGCGCCCGCTCCGGTGCGGGTGTCGATCGAGGGGATGACGGACATGCCCGGCCGCAGCACGAGGGTCTGCGGCGAGGCGCGGTCGAGGACGATCTTCACCGGGATGCGCTGGACGATTTTGGTGAAGTTGCCGGTGGCGTTGTCTGGCGGCAGGAGCGCGAATTCCTGCCCGCTGGCCGGCGCGAGGCTGTCCACCCGCCCGCGGAAGACCCGGCCGGGGAACATGTCGACGCTGATGTTCACCGTCTGGCCAGTATGCACGTCGGTGAGCTGCGTCTCCTTGTAGTTCGCGACGATATAGGCGGCCTCGGCCGGCACCACGGCCATCAGCTGCGTGCCCGCCTGGACGTACTGGCCGAGCCGCAGGGTGGGTTGCCGACCACGCCGTCGATGGGCGAGGTGATGGTGGTATAGGAGAGGTTCAGCTCGGCCTGCGCCTGCGCGGCGCGTGCGTTGTCGAGCGCCGCCCGGGCCTGCCGGAGCTCGGCCTGCAGCACCGCGAGCTGCTGCGTGGCGCTGCCGAGCGCAGCCGTGTCGCGCGTCACCGTCGCGCGGGCGGAGGCGATGCCCGCGGCCGCCTGCTGCGCGTTCTGAACGCTGCCGAAGCCCGAAGTGGCGAGGGTCGAGAAGCGCCGGTCCTGCTGCTCGGCATAGGCCTGATTCGCCTGGTCGACGGCGATGGTGGCGCGGGCGCCGTCGATCGTGGCCTGCTGGGCGGAGATCGAGGCCTGCTCGACGGCGACATTGGCCTCGGCAGCTTCGACGCCGGCTTTCGCCTGGTCGAGGGCGACCCGGAAGTCACGGTCGTCGATCCGGGCCAGGACCTGTCCGGCCCGCACGGTCTCGTTGTCGGCGACCAGGACGGCACCGAGATAGCCGGCCACCTTCGGGGCGATCGCGGTGTTGTCCGCCTGCACATAGGCGTCGTCCGTCAAGACCTGGAAGCGCCAGTCCGTCCAGTACTTCCAGCCAAGGGCGCCCGTACCCGCGAGGGCCAGAAAGCCCGCGCCGGCGAAGATCAGCGGCCGGAACCGGCGCCATCCCGTCGGCGCCGGCGGCTGTTCCGCCGGCGTGGAGGCGCCGCCGTAGGCCCGAAGGGCCAGAAGCTCGGGCCGGGTTCCGGGCGCCTGCTCGGCGAGAATGTCCTGATGCTGACTCATGGTCCGCATTCCTTCTGCGTGCATCCGCGATGGGACTTACGATGGCCGGCCTGGCGGGCCTTGGAGGAAGCGTCCGCCGAGGCGTGGGCTTGAACGAAATAGGAAATCTATTATTTTCCCAATATGGTCGCGCTGCCGGGCCTGTCAACAGGATTGGGAAAACGGTGATGAGCAAAGATGCGGAGCTGCCCCGACGCGCACGCGGGCGTCCCCAGCTCCGACCCGACGACGAGACGCGCCGGCTGGTGATCGAGGCGGCGCGCCACGAATTCCACGCGAGCGGCTATGCCAGGGCCAGCATGGCGGCGGTGGCCCAGCGCGCCGGCGTCTCGACGAAGACCATGTACCGCCTGATCCCGACCAAGGCGGAGCTGTTCCGCAGCGTCGTGTCCGAGCGGATCTCGCGCTTCATCCTGGCGCTCGACGCCGCCGCCTACGCGACCCTTCCGATCGAGGAGGCGCTGGAGCGGGTGGTCCTCGCCTTCGGCACCCTTACGCTGGATGAGGAGACCATCGCCCTCTACCGGCTGGTGCTCGGCGAGAGCGACCGGTTCCCCGAGATCGCCGCCACCTTCTACGACTCCGCCGTGCACCGGACGACGGAGGCGATGGAAGGATGGCTACGGGTGCAGTGCGGGCGCGACCTGATCGCGCTCGACGATGTGCCGATGGCGACGGGCATGCTGCGCGGCATGATGATCATGGAGCCGCAGCGGGCCGTGATGATGGGGCTGCAGGCCGCGCCGGACTCAGCCGAGATTGCCGCGCGGGCCGGGGCTTGTGCGCGCCTGTTCCTCGACGGGTGCCGCCGCGCGCCGAAGGGCTGAGCCCTTGTCACCGGCCGGGGCCAGCCCCAACTGCTTCCATCATGGAAGTCACTCCCGGCATCTCGGCCACCTGATGCATCGCACCTGCTTCAAGGCAATGCCCTGCCCGATCGCCCGCAGCCTCGAAAAGGTGGGCGAATGGTGGAGTATCCTCATCCTGCGCGACGCCTGCCGGGGCATGACGCGCTTCGACGAGTTCCAGAAGAGCCTGGGCACCAGCACCAACACCCTGACGCGGCGCCTCAACGCGCTCGTGGAGCAGGGGCTGCTCGAGCGGCGGAAATACTCCGACAGGCCGTTGCGCCATGACTACCTGCTGACGACCGCGGGCCGCGATGTCGCGCCGATTCTTCAAGCCTTCATGGCCTGGGGCATCCAGCATGCCGGCATGGCGCAAGGACCGCCCGGACCGTCGCATCCCACGGCCCACTGACTTTCCTTCCCTCCCCCCTCAGGCGCCGGCATCTCGCGGCGCGACGGAGAATCCCCATGCCGACCCTCCTCGATCCCATCCAGATCGGTGCGCTCAGCCTGCCCAACCGCATCGTCATGGCACCGCTGACCCGCATGCGCGCCTTCGATCAGCGCAGCCCCGGCCCCCTGAATGTCGAACATTATGTGCAGCGCGCGAGCGCCGGCCTGATCCTCACCGAGGCGACCTCCGTCAGCCCGCAGGGCGTCGGCTATCCGAACACGCCAGGCCTCTGGTCCGAGAAGCAGGTGCAGGGCTGGTCCGAGGTCACGGCGGCGGTGCACGCGGCCGGCGGGCTCATCGTCTCGCAGCTCTGGCATGTCGGGCGCATCTCGGACCCGATCTATCTCGACGGGCAGAAGCCGGTCGCGCCCAGCGCCATTGCCGCCGGGGGGAATGTCAGCGTGCTGCGGCCGCAGAAGGCCTTCGAGGTGCCGCGCGCGCTGGAGACGGCGGAGCTCCCGGGCGTCATCGAGGATGTCCGCAAGGGAGCCGCGAACGCGAAGCGCGCCGGCTTCGATGGCGTCGAGCTGCATGCGGCCAACGGCTACCTCTTCGACCAGTTCCTGCATGACGGCTCGAACACGCGCACAGACAATTATGGCGGCTCCATCGAGAACCGGGCGCGCTTCCTGCTGGAGGCCATCGACGCGATCCTGGAGGTCTGGCCGGCCGACCGGGTGGGCGTGCACCTGAACCTGATGTCCAGTTCGCACTCCATGCAGGACAGCGATCCGCGCGCGCTTTTCGCCTATGTGGCCGAGCAGCTCGACGCGCGGAAGCTGGCCTTCATCTTCGGGCGCGAGGCGCTTGGCCGCGGGGATGCGGCCATCGGGCCGATGGTGCGGCAAAAGTTCCGGGGTGCGTACATCATCAACGAAGGGCTGACGGTGGAGACGGCAGAGGCCGAGATCGAGCGGGGCGATGCGGATGCGGCGTCCTTCGGGCGGCTCTACATCGCCAATCCAGATCTGGTGGAGCGCTTCCGTGTGAAGGCGCCGCTGAATGCGGTCGTGGCGGAGACGATCTATGGCGCCGACGCGACGGGGTACAACGATTACCCGGCGCTGTCCCTCGCCAAGGCTGGCTGAGCCTTTGACACTCGATGGACCGCCGTTGCGGGCGGCCCATTGAGATCCATGAATGTGAATTGGCGTGGAAAAGGACCCTGTTCGCGGGGCAATCGGCGTCCAATCGGCCCCCCTCTGACGTTGGGGTTCACGTTGGCTCTCGTGATGCTCGAGGGCCGGGTTGGGATGCTTGTTGGAGACGATTGCGCGGATCCGCCGGGCCCATTTTGTCCAGGGGAAATCGATCAAGGCGATCCGCCGCGAGTTGCGCGGTGCGTGCAAAACCATGGAACTGCAAAGGCACCGCGACAGTTCACCGCCGCCGCCTGAGTGCTTACGCCGCTGGGCGGAGAGGGCCCTTCAAACGCAAAACGCCTCGGCAGTGTTTGAAGTTGACCCGGTTCTGTGGACACCCCGAGGCTTGAGACGGAGGTGTCCGAGATGCCGAGAT
>JAQGHZ010000544.1 GCA_028291485.1 Rubritepida sp.
GATCCCGCCCAGAAGATGCAGGTGCTGCGCGGCTTCGACCTCGGCGCCAACGACCACGCCTTCCGTCCGCTCGATCCCAACGAAATTCGCGCCCGCGCCCGCAACCAGATCCGCCGCCGACGCTACCAGGAGCGGCTGCGGCTGGAGCTGGACCGCTCGCTGGAGATGGCCGTCACGGACCAGCTGACGGGCCTGCGCAACCGCCGCTACGTGCGCCGCCACCTCGACGGGCTGCTGCGCACCGAGGAGGCCGCGGTGCTGCTCGTGGACATCGACAAGTTCAAGTTGATCAACGACACGCACGGCCACAACATCGGCGACGCCGCGCTGCGCGACGTGGCCGAGCGGCTGCGCATCCAGCTCCGCGCGGCCGATGTGGTGGCGCGCTACGGCGGCGAGGAGTTCCTGGCGGTGCTGACGGGCGCGCCGAGCGGCTATGCGCTTGCGGTCGCCGACCGCCTGCGCGAGGCGATCGCGGCCGAGCCGGTGATGGCGGGGAACCTCGTGGTGCCGATCACGGTGAGCATCGGCGTCGCCGTGGGCGGGCCGGGAATCTCGTCGGAGCGGCTGATCGGCTCGGCGGACGAGGCGCTGTACCGGGCAAAGCGCGACGGCCGGAATCGGGCCTATCTGGC
This sequence comes from Rubritepida sp., assembly GCA_028291485.1. Lineage (GTDB taxonomy): Bacteria > Pseudomonadota > Alphaproteobacteria > Acetobacterales > Acetobacteraceae > Roseococcus. The sequence goes on from JAQGHZ010000544.1 coordinate 636, forward strand.
CGATCCGGCACTCGACAAGTCGGCGGTCTGAAAGCAGATCGTTGCAGGGCCGAGGCCCGGGCGCGTGAAGTTGCTGTTCAGGACAAACAAAAACGAGGGGCATTGCCCCTCGTGCATCCCGGCAAGAACCTGAGGTTCTTGCGTCTCTGGCCAGACCCTACTTGATCTTGCCTTCGCGGTAGACGACGTGCTTGCGCACCTTGGGGTCGTACTTCTTGAGCTCAAGCTTGCCCGTGGCCGTGCGGGTGTTCTTCTTCGTGACGTAGAAGTGACCCGTGTCGGCGCTGCTGATCAGCTTGATGAGGACGGTGTTGGCCTTGGCCATGGTCTTCTGCTTCGCTCTGTGCGCGCGGTCATGCGCAGGTGCCGGAAAGGAAGGCGTGTTCTAGCGGCCCAGGCCGCTGGGTCAAGTCTTTTGCCCGCATGGGCTATCGGCGCTTGCGCTCCCGCCCGCTGCGGACCCGCGCCGGAGCGCCGCCCATCAGCAGCTCGAAGACCAGGCTGCCCGTCTGAGCATTGGCCTCGCGCAGCCGAGCCTCCACCTCGTCGCCCAGCCGCAGCACCTGGCGCGAATGGCGCCCCGCCACGCTGCGCTTGTCCTCGGAGACGATCCAGTGGTCGTTGGGCAGGGCCTTCATCGGCACGAAGCCCGAGGCGCCCGTCTCGCTGAGCTGCACGAAGACGCCGAAGGGGTGGATGCCGGAGACCCGCGCGGCGAAAGTGGCGCCGACCCGATCGGCGAGGAAGGCCGCCAGATACCGGTCCACCGCGTCCCGCTCGGCCATGGCGGAGCGGCGCTCGGTGGCGGTGATGTGCTCGGCCGTCTCGGGGAATCGGGCCAGCTCGGTTTCGGAGATGCCGTCCGGACCCAGCTTCAGGCCGCGGATCAGCGCCCGATGCACCAGCAGGTCGGCATAGCGCCGGATCGGCGAGGTGAAGTGGGCGTAGCGCGCCAGGGCCAAGCCGAAATGGCCGATATTGTCGGGGTCGTAGGCCGCCTGGGACTGGCTGCGCAGCACGGTCTCGTTGACCATCCGCGCCTCGGGCGTGTCCTTCACCTTCTCCAGCAGCGCCGCGAAATCGCGCGGCTGGAGCTGGCCGACGGGATTGATGGAGAGGCCCAGCGTCCCCAGGAACTCCTTCAGCGAGGCCAGCTTCTCCTCCGAGGGGGGCGCGTGGATGCGGTACATGCAGGGCTGCCCCAGCCGCTCCAGCTCCTCGGCCGCGCAGACATTGGCGGCGACCATGAACTCCTCGATGAGCCGGTGGCTGTCGAGGCGCGGGCGCGGGATGACGGCGGTGACGTTGCCCTCCGCATCCAGCATGACCCGCCGCTCGGGCAGGTCGAGGTCCAGCGTGCCGCGGCGCTCCCGGGCCGACAGCAGGGCGCGGAAGGCGTCGTAGAGCCGGGCGATATGGCCCTCGGCGAGACCCTCGGGGTCTTCGCCGGCATCCGCGGCGGCCTGCACCTGCTCGTAGGTCAACCGGGCGACGCTCAGCATCAGGCCGCGGCCGAATTTGTGGTGGGTCTTGGTGCCCGACCTGTCGAAGCGCATCTCGACGAAGAGGCAGCCGCGCTCTTCCTTCGGCTTGAGGCTGCACCAGCCATTGGACAGCGCCTCAGGCAGCATGGGCACGACGCGGTCGGGGAAATAGCAGGAATTGCCGCGCGTCCAGGCCTCGCGGTCCAGGGCCGAGTTGGGCGTGACGTAATGGGCCACGTCCGCGATCGCGACGAGGACCTTCCAGCCGTCACCATCCGGTTCGGCATGCACGGCATCGTCGAAGTCGCGCGCGTCGTCGCCGTCGATGGTGACGAGCGGCGTGCCGCGCAGGTCGGTGCGGTGGCCCAGCGGCGTGGCCTTGGCGTGCTCCGCCTGCTGCAACGCCTCGGCCGTGAAGATCTCCGGGATGCCGTGGGTGTGGATGCAGATGAGCGAGACCGAGCGCGGCTCGCCCATCATCCCCAGCCGCTCGACGATCTTGGCCGGGCGCAGGCCGAAGCCGGTGGAGGGCAGCGCCTCGGCCAGCACGATCTCGCCGGGCTGGGCGCCGCCCGCCTGGCCGGGCGGGACGGCCCATTCGGCCTTCTGGCGCCGGTCGGTCGGGACGATGCGGCCGTCCTGGAAGATGCCGAGGATGCGGCGGCGGTCCTCGGCTGCGGCGAGGCGCTTGAGGGTGCGCCCCTCGTATTTCTCGCCGCTGATGTGGCGGAGCTTCGCCAGCACGCGCTCGCCGGCGGCCAGGGCGGTCTGCCCGCGGCGCTCGGGATGCATGTAGATGACGGGCTTGCCCGCACCCTCCCAGCTCACGGGCCGGGCGATGGGGTCGCCATCGGGATCGGTGCCGAAGACCTCGACCACGGCGGTCTCCGGCAGGCGGTCCGGGACGGCGCCGGGGGAGGGACGGCGCTCGGGCGCCCGGGCCTCGGGCGTACGCTCGAGGGGCCGCTGGATCGGGCGCTCGCCGGGCTGGGGCCGGCCACGCGGTCCGCGGGGTCGCGCGGCCTCCGCCAACTCGGCCGGGGTGGATTCTACGCGCCGGGGCGGGGCGTTTTCAGGGCGCGGGCCGCCGCCCTCGAAGGTGCGCTTGCCGACGGGCTTCACGGCCCCGTCGAACTTCAGCTCGGACAGGAGCTGGCGCAGCGCCGGCCGCATCTCCGTGGCCAGCCCGAAATGCCGGGCGAGCTCGGTCTTGCCGACGCGCCCGCCGACGGAGGTCAGGAAGGCCTTCACCTCCGCCTTGCTCGGCAGGGGCTGGCCCTTGGGGGCCGCCTTGACCTTCGCGCGGGGCGCCGGCCCGGAGCGCTGGGGCGGCGGCGGATTGCCGATACCGTCCGCGCGCGCCTTGGCATTGGACTTGCGGGCCTTCTGCCCCTTCTTCGGAGGCCCGCTGCGCGGCATGTCAGCCCGCCGCCTTTTTCGCTGCGGGCTTTTTCGCGGCCGGTTTCTTCTTGGCCGGAGCCTTCTTCTTGGCGGGCGCGGTCTTCTTGGCGGCGGCCGGCTTCGCCTCGGCGGCCACGGCTGCGAGCTTGGGGGCGGCCTTCTTCGGCGCGGCCTTGCGGGCCGGCGCCTTCTTGCCGCCACGGCCCTTCTGCGGCGGCAGCTCCTTGCCCTTCTCGGCGAGGAGCGCCACCGCCTCGTCGAGCGTCACGGCCTCCATCTCCACGCCGCGCGGCAGGTTCGCGACGCGCGTGCCGTGCAGCAGATACGGCCCGAACCGGCCGCGCCGCACCTCGACGATGCCGCCCTTCGGATGGTCGCCCACGGTGACGCCGCGCGGCTTGGCACTCGCCATCAGGTCCACGGCCCGGTTGAGGCCGATGGTCAGCGGATCGTCGTCGCGGTCCAGCGACTTTGATAGCGCGCCCATCTTCAGATAGGGCCCGAAGCGGCCGAGGTTCGAGGAGATCTCCTCGCCCGACTCCGGATGCAGCCCCACCACGCGAGGCATGGAGAGCAGCACCAGCGCCGTCTCCAGCGTCATGGTCTCCGGGTCCATCCCGCGCGTCAGGCTGGCGCGCTTGGGCTTGCTGGGCTTGCCCTTGGCATCCGTGCCGCCCTCGCCGAGCTGGGCGTAGATGCCATAGGGCCCACGCCGCAGCGTGACCTCCTCGCCGGATTCCGGATCGGCGCCCAGCACGCGCACGCCGTCGGCCAGCGGACCGCCGCCCTCGCCCTCGGCGCCCGGCACCGCGAGCGGCCGGGTGTAGCGGCA
>JAQGHZ010000430.1 GCA_028291485.1 Rubritepida sp.
AGGCGATCATCCCCGCACCCTGCTGGGTCTCCTACCCGGACATCGTGGCGCTGGCGGGCGGCAAGCCGGTCATCGTCTCGGCCGGGCAGAACCAGGGCTTCAAGATGACGCCCGAGCAGCTCGAGGCCGCGATCACGCCCAAGACCAAGTGGCTGATCCTCAACAACCCCTCCAACCCGACCGGCGCCGCCTATAGCGAGGCCGAGCTTAAGGGTCTGGCCGAGGTGCTGCTGCGCCACCCCAACGTCTGGGTCTTCACGGACGACATCTACGAGAAGCTGGTCTATGGCGGCTTCAAGAGCTTCACCATCGCCGAGGTGGAGCCGAAGCTCTACGACCGCACGGTCACCATGAACGGCTGCTCGAAGGCGTTTGCGATGACCGGCTGGCGCATCGGCTTCGCCGGCGCCCCGCTGCAGCTCACCAAGGCGATGGACAAGCTGCAGAGCCAGTCCACCAGCAGCACCAGCTCGATCAGCCAGGCGGCCGCCGTGGCCGGCCTCAACGGCCCGCAGGACAGCATCGAGGCGATGCGCGTCGTCTATGAGCGCCGCCGTGACATGGTGGTGAAGATGCTGAACCAGGCCGCCGGCCTGCATTGCCTCACGCCCGATGGCGCCTTCTACGTCTTCCCCTCGATGAACGCCTGCCTCGGCAAGACCAGCGCCGGCGGCAAGAAGATCGAGACGGACGAGGACTTCGTGCTCGCTCTGCTGGACGAGCAGGGTGTCGCGGCGGTTCACGGCTCGGCCTTCATGTTCCCGGGCCATTTCCGCATCAGCTACGCGCTGAGCGACGAGACCCTGGCCGACGCCTGCACGCGCATCCAGAAGTTCTGCGCCGGCCTGAAGTAGGCCTCGATGGATCTGGCCTTCGTTCCCGCGACGGAGGCCGATTGCCCTATCTGCTGGACCTGTCGATTCGCGTCCTGCGCGCGGATCTGGAGCGGGTGGGCCGCTTCGATCCCGCCCGGCGCGAACGCCGGCTGCGCGCCGCCTTCGACAAGGGCGGCCTCTGCCTCATCCGCCAGGGCGACGCAGTCCGGGGCGACGCCGTCCGGGGCTGCGCCCAGGCCGTGCATCATCCGGATCACCTTGAAATCACGAGCCTCTGTCTGGAACCCGAGGCGCAGGGACGCGGCCTCGGCCGGAGGGTCGTGACGGCGCTTCTGGCCCGGGCGCCCGGCCTTCCAGCGCGCCTCGAAGCCCTGAAAGGCGCGGCCGCCCGCACCTTTTGGGAGCGGATGGGCATCGTCGTCACGGGCGAGCCGGGGTCGACTGGCACATGGAGCACCCGCCCCGCGCCTGACGCAGGGCCATCCCTCGCCTCACGGCTTGCAAATTCCGACCGAAGAGGGCATCTCCCCGCCCACTGGACATATCCTGACCGTAAGAGATGGGGCAGGCGGCACCGAAAGGCGCTGTCCTGTCTTGCCGCATGGAGGCCTACCGTGGCTCACACACCGCTCGAGAAGATTCGTAATATCGGCATCACCGCGCATATCGACGCGGGCAAGACCACGACGACCGAGCGCATTCTCTACTACACCGGCAAGAGCCACCGGATCGGCGAGGTCCACGACGGCAACACCACGACCGACTACATGGAGCAGGAGCGTGAGCGCGGCATCACGATCACCTCCGCGGCGGTGACGGCGTTCTGGAACGACAACCGCATCAACATCATCGACACGCCCGGCCACATCGACTTCAACATCGAGGTCAACCGCTCGCTGCGCGTGCTCGACGGCGCCATCTTCATCATCGAGGGCGTGGCCGGCGTGCAGCCGCAGTCCGAGACCAACTGGCGCCTGGCCGATCGCTACCGCGTGCCGCGCATCATCTTCGTCAACAAGCTCGACCGCACCGGCGCCGATTTCTACAAGGCCGCCGCGACGCTGACCGAGAAGCTCGGCATCAACTGGGTCGCGCTGCAGCTGCCGATCGGCATCGAGGACACGCTGAAGGGCGTGGTCGACCTCGTCGAGATGAAGGCGCTGATCTGGGAAGGCGACGAGCTCGGCGCCAAGTACCATGAGGTTCCGATCCCCGCCGACATGGCCGACAAGGTCGCCGAGTACCGCCAGATCCTTCTCGACACGGCCGTCGGCATCGACGAGACCGCGATGGAGGAATACTTCGCCGATGGGAATGTCTCGGTCGCGACGCTGAAGCGCTGCATCAAGAAGGGCACGATCTCCGGCGAGTTCCGCCCCGTGCTCTGCGGCTCCGCCTTCAAGAACAAGGGCGTGCAGCCCCTGCTCGACGCCGTGATCGATTATCTGCCGAGCCCGATGGACGTCGAGGGCATCAAGGTCGCTCCGGAAGAGGGCCAGGACGAGACGGCCGAGCGCCGCATCATCCCGGTCCGGACGGACGGCCCCTTCGCCGGCCTCGCCTTCAAGATCATCAACGACAAGTACGGCAACCTCACCTTCGTGCGCGTCTATTCGGGCGTGCTGCGCCAGGGCGACATGGTCATGAACACGACCAAGGGCCACAAGGAGCGCATCGGCCGCATGTTCCAGATGCACGCCGACAAGCGTGAGGAAATCAAGGAAGTCATCGCCGGCGACATCGCGGCCTTCGTGGGCCTCAAGGACACCGGCACGGGTGACACGCTGGCCAGCCAGGAAGACCCTGTGGTGCTGGAGCGCATGGCCTTCCCGGTGCCCGTGATCGACCTCGCGGTGGAGCCCAAGACCAAGGAGGCCGTCGAGAAGATGACGATCGGCCTCGGCAAGCTCGCCGGTGAGGATCCCTCGCTGCGCGTGAAGACCGATCAGGAAACCGGCCAGGTCATCCTCTCCGGCATGGGCGAGCTGCACCTCGAGATCATCGTCGACCGCCTGCGCCGCGAATATGGCGTGGACTGCAACATCGGCGCGCCGCAGGTGGCCTACCGCGAGACCATCACCAAGACCCACACCGAGACCTACACCCACAAGAAGCAGTCGGGCGGTTCGGGCCAGTACGCCGAGGTGAAGATCACCTTCGAGCCGCGCGAGCGGAACGCGGGCATCGAGTTCGTGAACGGCATCGTCGGCGGTTCGGTGCCGAAGGAGTACATCCCGGCGGTCGACAAGGGCATCAAGGTCCAGGCCGATACGGGCGTCCTCGCCGGCTTCCCGACGGTGGACTTCAAGTTCAGCCTGATCGACGGCAAGTACCATGACGTCGACTCGTCGGCCCTGGCCTTCGAGATCGCCGGCAAGGCCTGCTTCCGCGAGGGCATGAAGAAGGCCGGCCCGGTGATCCTCGAGCCGATCATGGACGTGGAAGTGACCACCCCGCAGGACCATGTCGGCGACGTGGTGGGCGATCTCAACCGCCGCCGCGGCGTGATCCAGAACCAGGACATGGCCGGCACCTCGGTCATCGTCCGGGCGCACGTGCCGCTGAAGGAGATGTTCGGCTACATCTCCAACCTGCGCGGCATGACGAAGGGGCGCGCCTCCTTCTCCATGCAGTTCCGCCACTACGATCCCGTGCCGCGCAACGTGGCCGACGAGATCATGAAGGCCGCGGGCTAAGTCTTCCGACTCCCTGAAGAGGGCGGGCCAGGGCAACCTGGCCCGCCCTTTTTTCATTTTCTTGGGCATGAATTTCAGGCAGCCTCCCGCGAAGCGAGGGAGACTTTCATGCGACATGCGATCCTGGCCGTGTTCGTCTTCGCCGCCTTGCCCGCGGCCGCGCAGCAGACGCGTTACAGCGTCTATTGCGCCAACGAGAAGATCGAGGTGGACAGCCGGACGCCGCAGCAGATGGCGAGCGCCCGCGGCTCGGGCACCTGCCGGCTGCAGAGCTTCGACTATCTCTCCGACGCGCAGAACTTCGCCCAGCGCAACTTCGGCGGGGTGGGAGCGCGCTGCTCCTGCCGGTAGCCGAGGCGACCGCCGGTTCTGGGACGGCCGGTCCAGCTGGGAGCCGCCCTCGGGCTTCGCCAATATCAAGGGACGCGGCGCCCGGGCGCGCGACTACGCGACCGCCCAGCTGGAGGCCTGGCGGGGCGTGGAGCGGGTGATCACCGGCGCCTACGACTTCGCCTGATGGGGATGCCCCGGCGATCTACCGCTTCAGGAAATGCGTCGCGACCATCTCGATGACGGGCTTCTGGTCCGCGACGCGCGTGCCGGTGTAGCGCATGAGCACCACCCCGAGCTCCGGCTTGGACTTCGACGGCTTCAGCGTCTCCACCAGCCCCGTGACGGCCACCGTCTCGTCCGGCCGCAGCGGCGCTGGCCATTTGGTGTCGATCTGGCTGCCGCCCAGGCTCACCGCGCGGAACAGCCCGCTGCCCATGATCAGGCCGAAGCAGCAGCCCATGGTGTGCAGCCCGCTCGCCACCAGCCCACCGAAGAGGGGCGCGGCCTTGGCGGCCTCGGGATCCAGGTGGAAGGGCTGCGGGTCGTATTTCGACGCATAGGCGATGATCTCGTCCTGGCTCACCGAGAAGGAGCCGAACGCGAAGCCCTGGCCGAGGGACAATTCGTCGAAGGAATTGAGCGGCGTCAGCATCAGTGGATCACCCTCCCGTCGGTCAGCCAGAAGATCAGCAGGTAGAGCACCCCGCCGGCGAGGAAGCCGACCACGGTCCCGTTGATCCGCACATATTGCAGGTCCTTGCCGACGCGGAGCTCGATCTTCTCCGTCACCTCCGCGGTGTCCCAGCTCTTCACCACGCCCGCGATGAAATCGGCCAGCCGCGTCTGGGCCGAGGGCAACAGGGTCGCGAAAGCGGCCTCGGCGGCGCCGTTGAGCTTTGCGCGGGCGGCCTCGTCCTCGGCGAGGAAGGTGCCGGTGTTCACCAGCGCCGTCTGGAGGAACGCCATGGTGCGGCCCTGCGGATCGGCGGCATCGGCCAGGATCACCTCGCGCAGCCGGGCCCAGATGTCGCGCAGCCATACGGCGACGGCGGGGTGGGAGAGGGCCTTGCGGATCGCATGGCCCAGGGCGGCCGCGCGCTCGGGCTCGTTCTCCAGCCGGGCGATCTCGGCCTCGATCCAGGTCTCGAAGGCGAGGCGGAGGTCGGATTCGCCGGGCTCCACCTTCTCGAGCTCGGCGTTCAGCACCGCGAGCACCTTGTCCGCCACATAGGCGCCGGCGGCCCAGCCCATGAGCTTGCCTCCCTGCTCGCGGACGCGGCGCTTGATGGCCTCGCGCAGCTCCTCCCGCTTGGCGGTCAGCACGATCTTGAGCTGGGCCAGGGCGATGTCGAACACCGCCTGGTGCTGCCCGCCGGCCATCAGCGCCCGGAGCATCCGCGCCACCACCTGGGCCGCGCCGGGGCCGCCCGCCATGCGCGGCAGCAGCCGGGCCGAGAGGCGCAGGGCCCGCCCGTCCTCCAGCGTGCGCAGCAGCCGCGGCACGGTGGCCGCGATGGCCTGGGCGGCCGGCAGCGACGCCTTCGGATCGGCGAGGAAGCCCGCCAGGATTCCGGCGATGTCGAGCCGCGAGATCACCCGGCGCAGCTCCGCCTCGGTAAAGACGTGGTTGGCCACGAAGCGCCCCAGCCCCTGGCCCAGCCGCTCCTTCTGGCGCGGGATGATGGCCGTGTGCGGGATCGGCAGGCCGAGCGGCCGGCGGAACAGCGCCGTGACGGCGAACCAGTCGGCCAGCCCGCCGACCACGCCGGCCTTGGCGGAGGCGGCCAGCAGGTCCGTCCAGAAGTTGGGAGGCAGGCGATAGGCCAGGATCATGAGCCCGGCCATGACCACCAGCAGGAAGGTCGCGATGGCGCGGTGGCGCGCCAGGGCCGACCGCAACGCGTCGTCGGGTGAGGGCATGGACGCCATTCTATCGCGGGCCCGGCTTGCTTGGCGACCCGACGGCGCCCATGTTATGGGATAACATCATGTCGTCATGGACCCATCCTCTCGACCTGGCGAGCGGCAGCTCGGCACGGCTCGTTCTGGCCACCGCGCTGCTGGCGGTGCTGTGGTCGGCCATTGCCTGGGCTCTGGCGGCATGAATTCCCCCCATCTGAAACCTTCCGAGCTGCGCGTCCGCGATCTCACGGTCACACATGGGCGTCGGCCGGCGGTGCACCACCTGTCCTTCGCGTTGAAGCCCGGCGCGATGATGGCGGTGGTCGGACCGAACGGCGCTGGGAAATCCTCGTTGCTCCGTGCGATCGCGGGGCTGCATGCGCCGTCCTCGGGCAAGATCGAGGGCGTGGTGCCGGGGCAGATCGCCCTGCTGCCGCAGCAGGCCGCGCTGGATCGCAGCTTTCCGCTGACTTGCCGGGATGCGGTGCTGTTCGGGTTATGGGCCGAGAGCGGCGCCTTCCGCGCGACACCGAAGCCGGAGCGGGTGGAGGCGGCGCTGGATGCCGTCGGCCTGCACGGCTTCGTCAGGCGCCCGGTGGGCAGCCTCTCCTCAGGCCAATTCCAGCGGCTGCTCTTTGCGCGGCTGCTGCTCCAGGACGCACCCATCATCCTGCTGGACGAACCCTTCAACGCGCTCGACGCCCGCACCGCAACGGACCTGCTGGCCGTGATGCGCCGCTGGCACGGCGAGGGCCGGAGCATCCTGGCCGTGCTGCACGACCTCGACCTCGTGCGGCGGGAATTCCCGGAAACGCTGCTGCTGGCCCGTGAAGGCATTGCCTGCGGGCCGACCGAGGCCACGCTCTCCGCCGAGAACCGCATGCGGGCGCGGATGATGTCGGAAGCCTGGACGGAAGGCGCCGAGGCTTGCGCGGCCTGAGGCGCGCCGCCGGCACGACATGATCTGGGACACCTTCATCGCGCCCTTCGCGGAATTCGGCTTCCTGCGCCGGGCCCTGGTCGGCTGCCTGACGCTCAGCGTCTCGGCGCCGCCGCTTGGTGTCTTCCTGATGCTGCGCCGCATGAGCCTGACCGGCGACGTGCTGGCCCACGGCATCCTGCCCGGCGTGGCGCTGGGCTTCGTCCTGGCCGGGCTCTGGATGCCCGCGCTGGCCATCGGCGGGCTGATCGCCGGCCTCATCGTCGCGATCGGCTCCGGCGCCCTGGCCCGCGCCACCGGCGGGCGCGAGGATGCGGCCCTGGCCGGCCTCTATCTCACGGCCCTGGCGGCCGGCGTTACGCTCATCTCCTGGCGCGGCTCGGCCGTGGAGCTCACTCAGCTCCTTTTCGGCTCGGTGCTCGGCGTGGATGACGCGGCGCTGCTCCTGATGGGCGGTGCGGCCACCGCGACGCTGCTCTTCCTCGCCTTCGCCTGGCGCCCGCTGATCCTGGAATGCTTCGATCCCTCCTTCGCCCAGGCCGTCGGCGTGCGGGGCAGCGTCTGGCATCTGGGGCTGCTGGCCCTGGTGGTGATCAATCTCGTCGCGGCCTTCCAGGCCGTCGGGAGCCTGATGGCTGTCGGGCTGATGATGCTCCCGGCCATCGCCGCGCGGCACTGGGCGCGCGAGGTCGGCGGGCTGGTGATGGCCGCCGTGGGCCTTGCCCTGGTGGCGACGGTGGCCGGCTTGCTCGTCTCCTACCACGCCGACCTGCCGAGCGGTCCGGCCATCGTGCTGTCCGCAGCGGCACTCTGGGTGGTCTCGCTGATCGCGGGGCCGGTGGATGGGCTGCTGGCCCGTCACCGGAAGCGGCCTCACCTCGAGGGCTGACGTCCCGCCAGCATGGCGACGGCCGCCAGCACCTGGACGGACGCGGCGGCGATGAAGAAGACGTCCGTGCTGGCGAAGAGGTCGCGCATGGCCCCGAAGGCGGCGGGCGCCAAGGCATAGGCCGCCTGCC
>JAQGHZ010000560.1 GCA_028291485.1 Rubritepida sp.
ACTCCGCTTCGGCGGCCCGCGAATGAGGACCTCCGACATGACGATCGAACGCGCGGCACAACGGACCGTTGGCAAGCCATGGGGCCGCACCGACCTGAGGCCATGGAGCATGCTAGGACAGGAGGCCACACCCACCGGCGAGATCTGGTTCGAGCGAAGCTTGGTGGATGCCTCGGAGCCCGCGCTGCTGATCAAGCTCCTGTTTACGAGCGCCGCCCTGTCGATCCAAGTCCATCCGGATGACCGTTTCGCGCGCTCCATCGGGCTGCCGCACGGCAAGTCTGAGGCCTGGTACGTCCTTTCGGCCACCCCGGGCGCCAGGGTCGCGCTGGGGCTGCATCATGCGATCGACGCCATTCATCTGCGCCGCGCCATTGCCGACGGCTCCATCGTGACGATCGTCGACTGGCGGAGCGTGCAGGCGGGGGATTTCCTGGCGGTTCCGGCGGGAACCATTCACGCAATCGGCGCGAACCTCGTGATCGCCGAAATCCAGCAGCGCAGCGACGCCACCTTCCGCCTGTTCGACTTCGACCGGCATCGCGAGCTGCAGATCGATTGTGGCATGGCGGCGTCCCACGCGGCTCCGGCGGAGCCGCAACCACGCCCCTCGCGGCTGAGCGCAAGCCGGATGCTGCTCGCGGCCGATCCGCATTTCATCGTCGAGAAGATCGATCTCCTGCCGATGTCCGTCTGGCGCCTGGAAGCCTCGCAGGAGACCTGGCTGCTGGTCATCGGCGGCGGGGCACGGCTCGGCGAGCTCGCGGTGGTGCCAGGCGAGGCGGTTTTCCTGGACGCGGAGGTCGTGGACGTCCAGGCCGGTGCGGAGGGTCTCCAGGCCCTCGTCGCCTATCCGGGTCCCACGCTGGCCTCCGAACTTCTCGAAGGGGTCGCGGCAGGGGATCTCGACGCGGGCCTCGTGCGGCTCGCCGGGGCCGCGTCATGACCCGGATGGATCGCATCGCCTTCATCGGCAATTCCCTTCCGCGACGCTGCGGGATCGCCACCTTCACGACGGATCTGCAGCGTGCCGTGGCGGAATCGCGGCCCGGGCTGACGACCAGCATCGTGGCGATGAACGACCACGGCCAGCACTACGACTATCCGCCGACTGTCTCCGTTCAGATCGACGACGGCCGTATCGAGGACTACCTGGACGCTGCCGACGTCCTGAACGCCAGCAGGATCGACGTCGTCTCGCTGCAGCACGAGTTCGGGATCTTCGGCGGCGAGGGGGGGAGCCACATCGTCGCGCTGCTCTCGCGCCTCGCCATGCCTGTGGTGACCACGCTCCATACCGTCCTGGCCGAGCCCAGCCCGGCCCAGCGCGAGGTGCTCGGTCGCGTCATAGCCCTCTCGGCGAAGGTCGTCGTCATGGCGAAGAAGGGGCGCGAGCTGCTGCGCAGCGTCTATGGCGTGCCGTCCGAGCGCATCGAGATCATCCCGCACGGGATTCCGGACTTCGCCTTCGTCGAGCCGGATGCGGCCAAGACCCGCCTCGGCTTGCCCGGCAAGCCCGTCATCCTCACCTTCGGCCTGCTGTCCCCGGGCAAGGGCATCGAGGTCGTGATCGACGCCATACCGCAGGTCCTGAAAAGCCGCCCCGATTCCGTCTACGTCATCCTCGGCGCCACCCACCCCAACCTGGTGCGGGACCAGGGCGAGACCTATCGCGAGAGCCTGGTGGCCCGCGTGCGGGAGCTCGGCATCGAGGCGAGCGTCGTCTTCCTCGACCGCTTCGTCGAGCTGGACACGCTGCTCGAATACATCTCCATGTGCGACGTCTACGTGACGCCTTATCTCGACGAGCAGCAGATGACCTCGGGCACGCTGGCCTACAGCTACGGGCTCGGGAAGGCCGTCGTGTCCACGCCCTACTGGCATGCGCGGGAGCTGCTGGCCGATGGCGGCGGCGTCCTGGTGCCCTTCGGGGATTCCCCGGCGATCGGCGCCGCCATTGCGGGGCTGCTGACGGACGATGCCCTCCGCCTCGCCATCCGCGAGCACGCCTATGCCGGCAGCCGCGCAATGATCTGGCCCCGGACCGCGGAACGGTACCTGGCCGTCTTCGAGAAGGCCCGGCGCGATCACGCCCCCCGGCTGATCGGCCTCCCGGCACAGGCCGCGCCGCCTCAGCCGATCGCCGTCCCGCCCGGGATCCGGACCGATTACCTCTTCCACATGTGCGACGGCACCGGCCTGTTCCAGCATGCGGTCCATTCGGTGCCCGACCGGTCGCACGGCTATTGCGTCGACGACAATGCCAGGGCGCTGCTGCTGGCCTGCGCGCTGAACGCGCCGGGGGAGACGGCGCTGCCGGAAGAACTCGTCGCGCGCTTCGCGGCCTTCGTGCAGCACGCCTGGAATCCGGACACGCGGCGCTTCCGCAACTTCATGAGCTTCGACCGGCGCTGGCTGGAAGACCGCGGCTCGGAGGACAGTCATGGGCGGACGCTCTGGGCCCTGGGCGAAGCCGCGCGGGCCGATGCCAGCCCGTCGCGGCGGCGCTGGGCGGCGGACCTCTTCGCCCAGGCGATGCCGACGGTCGAAGCCTTCAACTCGCCGCGCGCCTGGGCCTTCACCCTGCTCGGCCTGGAGGGGTATTGCACCACCGTGCCCGAGGATCGCGCGGCGGACCGGCTGCGCCGCCTGCTGGCCGATCGGCTGGCCCGCATGCTAGCCGCGCAGGCGACCGGGGACTGGGTCTGGTTCGAGGACGGGCTGGCCTATGACAACACCCGCCTCCCCCAGGCGCTCATTCTGGCAGGGACGGCCCTGGGCATCCCGGGCCATGTCGAGGACGGGCTACGGTCGCTGCGCTGGCTGATGGCGCTGCAGACCACGCCGGCGGCGCGGTTCCGGCCGGTCGGCAGCGACAGTTTCGGCGACAAGCGATGCGCGCCGCGGGCCTTCGACCAGCAGCCGCTGGAAGCCACGGCGGCTATCGCCGCCTGCTTCGCGGCCTGGCGCGCGGACGGCGAGGCCGAATGGCTCGAGGGGGCGGAGCGTGCCTTCGCGTGGTTCCTGGGGGCAAACGACCTCGCGGTGCCGCTGGTCGACCCGGCCACCGGCAGCTGCCGCGACGGGCTGCATCGCGATCGCCCGAACGAGAACCGCGGCGGCGAATCCGTGGTATCCTACCTGCTCGGCCATGCGGAGATGCGACTCATGGCCCGCACCCGCGAGGTACCCGCCCAACCTTCCATGCCGACGCTCGCCCTGCGCGCCTGACCCTCCGGCGGCGCCATTCGAACCTCGAGGCTTCTTTGTCAGAAACATCCTTCGTCAATCGCCAGGCCTCCTTCCTGCGGCCGGATCCCGCGCGGGTCGTCGTCCGTCCCTTCAAGCCCGCCGTCGAGCCCCGCGACCTGAACCTCACCGACAAGACCCGCGCCAACCACATCGTCGACCGGGTCATGGCGATGGATGCTGCGACGGCCGCCAGCCAGCTCGACGACGTGCTGGCGAATTTCGAGGGCCGCCATCGCCATCTGCTCGCGACCTTCGAGGCGCGGGCCGGGGAGATGGAGACGGCCTTCTGCGACCACTCTCCCTTCACGCTGCTGCAGCGCCGCCTGGTCGGCGCCTATTTCCTGAACGAATAGTCCTTCGAGGCAGCGGCGCTGTTCAATCCGAGCCTGGTGCCGCATCCCGACCAGTCGCAGGCCCCTCTGGGCGGCATGCGCTTCATCCTATCGCTGCGCGCGGTCGGCGAGGGGCATATCTCGTCGCTGACCTTCAGGTCGGGCTCGCTGACGGCCGATGGCATCGTGGCCGTGGACCCGACGGCCCGGCTGGCCTCGCTTCCGAAGGTGCGGAGCCGGGAGGGAAGCCTTAGCGGGGACATCGTCGACGTGGCCTTCGACCCCGAGGGGGATATCAGCGAGCGCGTGATCTTCCCGATCACGGAGTCGCAGTCGAACGGCATCGAGGATGCGCGCTTCGTCGAGTTCGATGATGAGGGCCGGAAGACCTATTACGCGACCTACACCGCCTATAGCGGTCGAGCGATCCGGTCCGAGCTGATCGAAACGACCGACTTCCTGTCCTTCCGCATGACGCCACTGCGCGGCAGCGCCGCCCGCAACAAGGGCATGGGTCTCTTCCCGCGCAAGATCAACGGCCGTTACGCGATGATCGCTCGGCAGGACAACGAAAATCTCTACCTTATCTATTCCGACGACCTGCTGACCTGGGACGGTGGCGAACCCATCATGAAGCCGCTCCACCCCTGGGAGTTCGTGCAGATCGGCAATTGCGGCGCGCCGATCGAACTCGACGACTGCTGGCTGCTGCTCACCCATGGCGTCGGAGCGGTGAGAAGATATTCGATCGGTGTCGCGCTGCTCGACAAGAAGGACCCGTCGAAGGTCATCGCCAGATCCCGCGAGCCGCTCGTCCGGCCCGAGCCCTCCGAGCGCGAGGGCTACGTCCCGAACGTGGTCTATACCTGCGGCGCGATGCGGCACCACGGCAAGATCATCCTGCCCTATGCGATCAGTGACAGCTTCTCGAACTTCGCGACAGTGGAGATAGATGCGCTGATCAGAAGTCTCGATGTCGGCTGAATTCGGTGCCCGGCACTCAATGCTCCCTCGGCCCATCAGGCGAGCGTCGAGCATCCCTCCCGACGCGAAGGAACGATCATCGTCATGGTGCTCTGCCCGCGCGCAGGTCCACCAGCGCGATCAGCACGACGCCGCCGATACTCGTGCCGAGGTAACAGGCCGACCGCCAGCTTCGTGATGTCGGGCTGAGCAGCGGGCACGACGGGTTGAGGCGCAGGCGCGAGAGGCGAGTCGCTCATGATGATCTCCATGATGTGGGATGCGGCTGGCAGCGGCGGGGTTTGCAAAGCCGGCGGTGAAAGTCTCCAAGCCTCGATGCATTGTGATCCAGACTTCGCTTGGCTTTTCTGCGCGGTAGAGCGAATGCTCACCCACGCGCGGCGTTTCACGCGGCCTCGCTGAACCTGCGGGGCTCGGGCTCGTAGCACCCGGCTCAACGGGTGCGGAACGGAGCCCGACCATGACGAAGCTTTCCGCCACGCAGACATCATTCTCACCGAGGCGAGCCGGCACCAGGCGCTGCTCGCCGTCCCACCCACGAACCTGCCGGCCGCAGCGCGCCAGGCGGTGTGCCGCACCATGCTCAAGAACCAGCTGCTCGAAGAGGTGCCTGCGCCGGCCGAACACTGCGAACTTGGCTGGCGGTAGGACGAGGAGGGTGTCTGGGTTGCACAGCGCATCACGACAGACGACCTGCGCCATTGGTGTCGAGATGCAGGAGCCG
>JAQGHZ010000584.1 GCA_028291485.1 Rubritepida sp.
ACCGAGAGCCCCTGCCAGCCATAGGCGACCGTGTCGGGCAGGCCGAGCTCGAGGCCCGTCGGCGCGTCCAGGGCCCGCGGCGTGCGCACCGGCCGGTCGGGCTGCCAAGCCTGCGCCGTCCCGGCGGCGAAGCATGCGGGAAGTCCTGGGGTGATACGGCGCCGGGCGTCAGGCAACGCCGGCATGCTTCAATCCTTTTCTGGCACCCCCCGTTCTGGTAACACCGGCGGCCGCGCGAGGCCCTCGGCACGCAGCCGCTCCACCAGTGCCCCAAGGCGGGCGCGGCGATAGGCGGGGATGTCCAGGCCCCGGTAGTCCAGGAATCCCTGGCCGGTGGCGAGGCCGGTGCGGCCCTCCCGCAGCTTGCGCTCGATGATCTCCGGCGCTGCGTAGCGCGGGCTGTTCAGCGCCGTGCTGAGATAGCGGCTCGCTTGGCAAAGGACGTCGCCGCCGCGCCAGTCGATGAACTCCAGCATGCCGAGCACGCCGAAGCGGAAGCCGAAGCCGTACTTCACCGCCTTGTCGATGTCGGCGGCGCTGGCCACGCCCTCCTCGACCATGCGCGCGGCCTCGTTCATGGCGAGCGCCTGGATGCGCGGCACGATGAAGCCCGGGCTCGGCGCGCAGACCACGGGGACCTTGCCGACGGATTCCAGCACGGCGTTGAGGCGGGCGATGACCTCGGCTCTCGTGGAGCGGCCCGGCGAGACCTCCACCAGCGGCACGATATAGGCCGGGTTCAGCCAATGCGCGTTCAGGAAGCGTTCGGGCTCGGCGACGATGAAGGAGAGGTCGTCCACCAGGATGGTGGAGGTGGCCGAGGCGAGGATGGCGTCCGGCCGCATCAGCGCGGAGGCGCGGGCGAGCGCGCCGCGCTTGGTCTCCACCACCTCGGGCACGCCCTCGAAGACGATGTCGGCCTCGACCAGCGCGGGCGCGGCGTCGGTCTCCGGCACGACGGAGACGCGCGACATGATCGCCGTGACATCGGCCGCGTCGAAGAGGCCGAAACCGGCAAGCGTCGTCAGCGTGCTGCGGATTTCGGTCAGCGCGGATTTCGCGAGCGCGATGAAGGCGTCGCGCTCGCGCGGCTTGAAGTCGAGGAGGGTGACCTCGTGCCCGGCATAGGCGAAGCACACCGCGATCCCGCGGCCCATGCGTCCGGCGCCGAGGCAGAGAATCCGCTCAGAAGCCATCGCGCAGCACCTTCCGCAATGCCGGGCGGTCGAGCCCGCCCAGGCCCACATCGGCCAGCCTCCGCCCCGCATGGTCCGGCGCCTCGCCTCGGATGGCCGCGCCGATCGCGGAGAAGCCGCGGCACAGCGGCACGTCCACGCCGGCCAGCTGCGCGGCCGAGATGAGCAGCGAGAGGCCGAGCCGCGTGTCCTCCATCATGTAGCGGTGCTCGGTGAGGTGGATGCGTTCCCGCCAGTCGCCGGATTCCGTCAGCCGGTCGTGCGAGCGGTGGCCGTACATCCATTCCTCGCCCTCGGTCGCGTAATGGTGCGCCAGCGGGAAATGCGGCGGCCCGTAGCCGAGCGCGCCGCGGATGGCGATGCGCTCCAGGTCCAGCGCATCGGTCGTGCGGCGGATGGCCGGCTGGGTGCCCTCGTTGTGGATGTCCCACTTGGGAAAATGCTCGAGCGGGCCGGCGTTCATCACGATGAGCGGCGGATGGATGATCGGCCCCGCATTCATCAGCGCCGCGGAAAGAGCGTCGCCGCAATCCTCGATGCTGTCGGGGAAGGCGGCGCGGATCACGGCGAGCGCCTGTGGGGCGAGGATCAGCGGGAAAACGCCCGTGGGCAGGCGCCTCGCGCGGATCGTGATGGCGATCTCCTGCGGGCCGCGCTTGTGCACGAGCCAGGGCAGGGTGCCCGTCTCGGCGAAGGCCACGCGCGCGCCGGGCCGGTGGTCCCGCAGCGTGCGCGCCATCAGCACGGAGCCCAGCGTGCCCGGCGGGAGACAGACCACCTGCCCGTCCTGCAGCAGCGGCGCGAGGCGTTGGGCGATGTCCGGCTGAGCGGTCGCCGGCGTGGGGCAGAGGATGAGCTCGGCACGGTGAACCGCGGTGCCGAGGTCGCCGGTGATCAGCTTGGGCACGGCCTCATGGATGCCGGCCGTGTCCAGCACGGTGATGTGGCCGCCGGCGACGATATGGGCGGCGACGGCGGCGGGATCGCGCCGCCAGAGGCGCACCTCGTGGCCGGCCAGGGCCAGGTCGGCCGCCGCCGCGAAGGAGCCGTTTCCGCCGCCGAGGACTGCGATCCGCATGTCGTGCGTCCCTGAGAAACCGAGGGACCGAAATTAACGCCCGTGCCCCGATCGCCCAACGGAAGAATGGAGCGGCCGGTTGCGTCCGGCGCCCCCGGATGTCCCGGGTCGGATATTCAGGCGCGACCCTCCATGAAGCGGCGGAACAGGTCCTCGTCCGGCCCGGCCGGACCTGAAATCCTGCTCGCCTTCTCCTCGGCGAGTTGGCGCTCGAAGAGCTCATCCAGCTTCCGGCTGGCCACCATGCGGCGGATCCGGTCCTGGGTCCGGCGCTCGTCGGCGCTGATATGCCAGGCCCGCGCCATCAGCCGCGCGACCCGGTCCGGCGTGTCTACATGGTGGGCCATGAGGAGGTGGTAGCGCGCCAGCTCGCGCCGCTTCCGGATCGCGCCGTACCACCATTCCGGGGTGAGCTCGCCGGAGAGGGCCAGTGGCACCAGCTCGGTGAGGAGGCCGATCCGCCGAAGGAAGCCGGGCAGCGGCGTTCCCAGGAGCGGCGCCTTGAGCCGCACGAGATTGGCGGGGTCGAGGCGGTCCACGTGGCGGGAATCGATCGCGTCGAAGGGGTCGTAGGTGACGAAGACCCGGGCGGCCTGCCGCGCGCCGTCCTCCGCCCGAGCGAAGCGGCCGTTCCAGTCCAGCGAACGGCTCTCGGGGAACCTGGTGTCCCAGGGTGTCAGCGCCGGGTCGAGGCTGGTCTGCGGATTGTGGGCCAGGACAAGGGAGCCCGGCGTGCTGAAGGTCAGGGCGGCGAAGCCGCCCATGGACGAGCCGGTGAACAGGACCCTGTCATAGCCGCCGATGAGGAGGCGGAAATCCGGCGACTGGAAGAAGTCGTGGAGCGCCTCGCCCCGAAACCAGTCGGCGCGCTTCATCTTGACGCCGAGCACGGCCAGCCCCTGGTCGCGGAAGGGCCTGTAAAGCCAGGGCAGACGGTCGGGGTTCGCGCTGCTGTCGTCGGCGTCGAAGGAGAGGACGAGATCCTCGCCCTCCGGCGTGAAGTCGAGCTGGTACTCGCCGACCTCCTTCAGCGCGCGAAAATCCTGTGGGAGACTGGTGCGGTCGCGGGCCAGAGGCGTGAGTCCCGCCTCCGTCCCAAGCTGTCGAGGCTCGGCTGATTCCATCGGTCCCGTCATGCATCCGGCGGCTTGCGTCGGACGGCATCTTAGCCGGCCGCGGCCTTCCGCGCCATGTCAGGGCAATCCTGGGTCACGCCAATCCCGGCATCAGGGCGTCTTCAGCGTCAGCCCTCCATCCACCACGATCTCGACGCCCGTCACGTATTTCGCCTCGTCCGAGGCGAGGTACAGCGCCGCATAGGCGACGTCCCAGGCATCGCCCATCCGGCCCATGGGCGACTGGGCGTTGCGCTTCGCCACGATCGCCGCCACGTCGCCGCCGCTGCGCTGGCCGGCGAGCCGCGCCTCGACCAGCGGCGTGTGCATGAGGCCGGGGACCACCACGTTGCAGCGGATGCCGTGCGGCGCGTAGCGGACCGCGATCATCTTGCTGAGCGCCGCGACGCCGGCCTTGGAGGCGGCATAGGCCATGAGGTCGTTGCCGATGTTCCGCAGCGCCGCGACGGAGGAGAGGTTCACGATCGCGCCCCCGCCCTGCTTCTTCATCAGCGGCAGGATCGCGCGCGTGCTGAGGTGGACATAGTGCAGGTTGTGGTGGAACTGGCGGTGCCAGGCTTCCGGCGTCAGCTCCTCCGGCCCGCCGGGCACGCTGCCGCCGACATTGTTCACCAGGATGTCGATGCGGCCGAAGGCGGCGAGCGTGGCCGCGACGATGCGGGCGATCTCGCTCTCCTGCGTGACGTCGCCCGCCAGCGCGAAGGCCTGGCCGCCCTCCCTGGCGATGAGGGCGGTGGTCTCCTCGGCGGCGGCGAGGTGCAGGTCCACGCACGCGACCTGCGCGCCCTCCCGGGCGAAGAGGACGGCCATGGCGCGGCCATTGCCGATCCCCTCGCCGACGGAGCCGGCGCCGAGGATCAGGACTCGCTTGCCCGACAAGCGGCCGCTGCCCGGCCGGTTCAGGCCTGCCGGCTGCGCCCTCCGCTCATCGGACGGGGTCATCACCGCTGCGCCCAGGGCGTGCTGGCCCAGATCTGGCGGTAACGCTGCTCGTCCTGGCGCAGGCGCGCGAACCAGGCGTCGCCCGGCTCGAACTGCACCAGCAGCGAGCGCGCCTCGATCGCCTTGATGAACTCCGGATCCTTCGCGATGTCCTCCGTCGCCTCGCGGAAGCGCGAGATGATGTGCGCGGGCGTGGCTGACGGCATCACAAGGCCGCGCTCGGAGGCCATGTCCACCGCCACGCCCTTCTCGCGCAGCGTCGGCAGGTCGGGCGCGAAGCGGCTGCGCTGCGGCGCGGCGAGGGCCAGCAGGCGCATGCCCTCGTTGTTGGTGAGCACGTAGCCGAGGTTGAGGCCGGTCGCCACGATCTGGTTGCCGAGGATCGCGGTGCGGATCGGCGGGTCGCCCTGGAAGGCCACGTGGTTGAAGCGCAGCCCCGTCGCCGCCTGGAGGAGCACCACCAGCAGGTGGTCGTCGGTGCCGATGCCGGGAGAGCCGAAGGTGATCGTCTCCGGCGCCCGCCGCGCGGCCTCGAAGAGCTGGTCGATGGTCTGGTAGGGCGAGGAGGAGGCCACCGAGATGGCGGAAGGGTCGCCGATCAGGTTGCCGATGCCGTGGAAATCCTCGAGCTTGAACTGCGCCGGCCGCTCGATGGGAATGGTGAGCAGGCCCGGCATGTTGGTGGTGCCGATGATCGTGCCGTCCGGTCTTCCGCGTGCGATGGCAGCCAGCGCGACCACGCCGCCCGCGCCGGGGCGGTTTGAGACGACGACCGTGCCTCCGATGCGCTGTTCCAGGAAGCGGCCGTAGAGGCGGGCATCCACGTCGGTCGCGCCGCCGGCGGTGAAGCCGACGACGATCTCGATGGGCCGGTCCGGCCGCCAGGACTGGGCGAGCGCCGGAGCGGCGAGAAGCGTCGGCGCGGTGCCGAGCAATGTGCGTCTTTTCATCCTGGTTCTTTTCTCCCTGTGGCGGCCTGGGCTGCTTTGCCCTGGCATCGTTGCCCTTCAGCCGATTGAAGGCCCTCTCATGCGCGATGAAGGCGCCGGCATCGCGCGGATCCGCCGCCGATCATGATGAATTTGCCGACGGCGATGGGCACCGAAGCCATGCGCTTCCTCCATGGTATTCTTATGCTGGCGAGTGTGGAGCGGCATGCCGCTCAGGGCAATGCACCACTCCACTGCACGGCCCAGCTCTGGCGCAGGAGGCAGCGCCGCGCGGCGTCGAAGCGGTAGATCACGAGCCCGTCATAGGACTCGCGCGCCTCCGTGGAGGTGAGGGTGTAGCCGGCCTCCCAGCGGACCAACGCGGCCTCCGGCGTGAAGCCCAGGATCTCCGTCGCGCAGGTCAGGTCCCGCTGGCCGCCGAATTGCGCGGCCACATGGCGGAGGATCGCGTCGGGACCTTCGAGCGGCGGCGCGTGGGTCTTGAGGAAGTACCGCGCACCGGGCGCGAAGGCGCCCTCCAGCAGCGCGATGTCGTGCCGGGCGATGGCGCCGACGACGCGCGCCAGCCAATCCTCGAACCAGGGTTCCGGCGCGCCGCCGAAGAGCATCACCGCCAGTCGATCGCGGGCAGCGTCGTGATGGGCAGCCGTGCGGCGGTGAGGCGGCGGTTGCGCAGCTCCAGAGGCGCATCGAGGCGCGGCGGCCCGCCCTCGGGCGGCACCCGGGCGGCAAGGCCGAGCACGGTCCGCAGCATGGGCGCCTGGTTCGGCGCGATGACGCCGGCATTGGTCAGCAGCGTCACCGCCTCCGGCCCCCCGGTGAGCTGGAGGTTGCCGCGTCCCTCGGGCTGCAGCGCCTGATCCAGGGTCAGCGTCGCGGTGAGGTTGGCGACGACCTCGCCGGTGCGGAACTCGCCGCGCTCCACGCTGATCGCGCCGCCGGAGTTGCGCCAGGCGGTGACGGTCGCCTGCGGCGGGCGCGTCAGCCGGCCGGTGATGTGGATGATGTCGAAGGGCGGCAGCCCTTGCGTCGCGAACTGGTCGGCGCGGATGTTGACGGCGGCATTGAAGAGCTCGGCGGAGATGCGGTTGATCTCCGTTGCGTCGCCGATGCGCAGGCCGTCGCCCTCCAGCGTGCCGCCCTGGCCGTCCAGCCGCACGCGAACGGCGAGGGCGCGCTGCTGGATCGGCGTGCTGCCGTTCAGGTGGACGAGCGTCTGCGCGCCGTCGAGCGTCAGGCGGAGCTGGCGCGGATCCTGCGGGTAGATGGCGAGCGTCGCGCGTTCGGAACGCCAGCCGAGGCCCATCGGGGAATCGACGCGAAGATTGTCGAATTTCAGCGCCGCGGAGAGCGGGAAGCCGGTGCGCACGGGGGGCGAGAGGGCGATGCGCCAGCCCTCGGCGGTGCGGGCGCGGACCCAGAGCGCGAGCTCGGATTCGAGCCGGGCGGTGGCCTCCTGCCAGACGTAATAGGCGCCGCCTCCCGCAAGGGCGATCAGCACCACGAGGACAGCCAACCATTTTTTCGCCATGCCGGAGGGATTATAGAGGGAAACTCGTTTCGCAAAGGTGCCTTCGAGGGTGTTGACCCCGCCGCTGGATGCCGATGGGCATCTCTATGTCTTCGCCTATGGTTCGCTGATCTGGCGGCCGGGTTTTCCCAATCTGGGGCATGGACCTGCGACGCTGCGCGGCTTCCATCGGCGCTTTTGCCTGTGGTCGCGGCATTACCGCGGCACGCCGGAAGCGCCGGGGCTGGTGCTCGGGCTGGACCGCGGCGGGAGCTGCCGGGGCGTGGCCTTCCGGGTGGCGGCGGCGGATGCGCCGGAGGTGCTGGACTACCTGGAGGCGCGCGAGAACCTCAATGGCGACAAAGTGTATCACTGCCGGGTGATGAACCTGCGGCTGG
>JAQGHZ010000620.1 GCA_028291485.1 Rubritepida sp.
CGTCAGGATACGCGACTGGTCCTGGCCCTCGTCGATTTTCTTGCGCAGCCGGTGGATGTGCATGTCGATGATGTTGCCGCGCGGCTCGAAATTGTAGTCCCAGGCGGCCTCGAGCAGCATCGAGCGCGTCACCACCTGGTCCGCGTTGCGCATCAGCACCTCCAGCAGGAGGAATTCGCGGTGCTGCAGGGCGATGGATCGCCCGGCCCTGCGCGCCGACCTTCCGGCCAGGTCCAGTTCCAGGTCGCCGCACCGCAGATGCGAAGCCGCGCGGGAGCGATCCGCCCGCCGCACCAGGGCCTCCAGCCGCGCCAGGACCTCGGTGAAGGCGTAGGGTTTGGCCAGATAGTCGTCGCAGCCGGCCGCCAGCCCCGCGATCCGGTCGGGCGCCGAGGCGATGGCGCTGAGCATCAACACCGGAGTGACCGGATCGGTGGCGCGCAGCCGCCGGACCAGGGTCAGCCCGTCCATCTCCGGCAGTTTGCGGTCCACCACCAGCGCGTCGTAGATGCCCTCCTGCGCCAGCGCGAGGCCGGTCTCGCCATCGGAGGCACCGTCCACGACGTGGCCGCTCTCGGTGAGGCCGCGCAGGAGATAGGCCGCGGCGGGGGCGTCATCCTCGATGATCAGCAGCCGCACATTCGCCCTTTCCTGCGCAAGATGACGAGGCTTTCATGGTGGGGCGATATGGAGCCTGCATCGCCGGCGCCTAGTGTCGGCCCGCGCAGGCCAGGGAGGCAAGGCGATGACACGGGTCCTCGTCATCGAGGACGATGAGGTCACGGCGTCCGAGATCATCGCGACGCTGCAGGACCATGGCCTGCGGGCCGAGGGCGCCGCCACCGGCCGCGACGGGCTGCGCCTGGCCGCCGACGGCGGCTACGACGCCATCGTACTGGACCGCATGCTGCCGGGGGGGATGGACGGCCTCGCCGTGCTGGCGACCCTGCGCGCGACGGGCCTCGACGTTCCGGTGGTCATCCTCAGCGCCATGTCCGCGGTGGACGAGCGCGTGCGCGGCCTGCGAGCCGGCGGCGACGATTATATCACCAAGCCCTATGATTCGCTGGAGCTGACCGCCCGCCTCGACGCGCTGCTGCGCAACCGCAACCTGCCGAAGCCGGACAAGATCCTGCGCGTCGGCCCGTTGGCCATGGACCTGCGCACCCACGTGATCCATTGCCGGGGCCGGGAGATCGAGCTGCTGCCGCGCGAGATGCAGCTGCTGGAATACCTCATGCGCCATGCCGGTCAGGTGGTGACCCGTGCGATGATCTTCGAGGAGGTCTGGGGCTACCATTATGAGGAACGAACGAACGTCATCGACGTGCATATCGGCAACCTGCGGCGCAAGATCGATTCCGTGGAAGGCCCCTCGATGATCACTACCATGCGCGGCTCGGGGTATGTCATGCATGACCCTGATTGATGTCGTCCGGACGACGAGCTTCCGCGTCGGCGTGCTGTTCCTGGCGGTATTCGGCATCGCCTCTGCCGTGCTGTTCGGCCTGATCTACTGGCAAACGGCCGGCTACATGGGGCGCGGAATTGACGATTGGCTGCGGCGGGAAAGCACCGGGATCATCCGCCAGGAGGGCGCGGCGCTGCTCGCCCTGGTCGAGCAGCGCGTGACGCGCGACCCGCAGAGGCGCCGCCCCGTCGGGGTCTTCGACGCCTCGGGCGAGGTCCTGGCGGGCAATCTGTGGCAAGTGCCGATGCCGGTCCGGCCCGACGAGCCCTTCGTCATATCCACCCCGGGCGCGGAGGGGCCGACCGACCTGCGCGCCATCGCACGCACAACGTCCGATGGCCGCATCCTGGTGCTGTCGTGGGACGTGCACGATCTCACCGAGTTCGAGGAGCTGCTGACCAACGCGATGATCACGGGCGGCCTGCTGATCCTGGTCATCGGACTCGGCGGATCGATCATCCTGGGAACCGCCGCGTCGCGGCGCGTCGATGGCGTGACGCGGGCGATCCAGAGGATCGTCGAGGGCGACCTGTCGCAACGCCTGCCGGATCGCGGCGGGCATGACGATGTCATGCGGCTGATCCGCGTGGTCAACCTGATGCTCGACGATATCCAGCACCTCATGCATGAGGTGAAAGGCGTCTGCGACAATATCGCGCATGACCTGCGAACCCCGCTGACCCGCCTGCTGGCGGGGCTGGAGCGCGTTCGCCGGCGCGGCGCCTCGGTCGACGAATACGGGGCCGCGGTGGACCATGCGGTCAACGAGCTCTCCTCGGTCCTGCTGACCTTCAGCGCCATGCTGCGGATCTCGGAGATCGAGGACGGGGCACGGCGGGGCGGCTTCGTTCCGGTGGACCTGCGGCGCATCGCCGAGGATGTCGCCGACTACTACGGTCCCGCAGCCGAAGAGGCCGGCACGAAGCTGTCGATCCGGCCGATCGCCTCGGCGCCGGTTCCGATGCAGGGCGATCCTAGCCTGCTCTTCGAAGCCGTGAACAACCTGGTGGAGAATGCGCTGAAATTCACGCCGCCCGGTGGGCAGGTGACGGTCACGCTCAGCGAGGCCGGGAAGCATCCCGGCATCCGCGTCGCCGACACGGGACCGGGCATACCAGCCGAGATCCGCGAGCAGGTGCTGAAGCGCTTCGTGCGAGGAGAGGCGAGCCGCCACACACCCGGAAACGGCCTCGGCCTGAGCATGGTGGCCGCCGTAGCGCGGTTGCACGGCATGGCCCTGACGATCGATGGCGACGCCGGATGCATCGTGACCTTGCTGACGGGGGGAGCGACGCCCGGTTTCCGCTGTCGGTTGACGGGCGCCGCCTTCGGTCATGCCGTGCCTGCGGGAGTTCAATAGAGTGGCGCCGGGTACGCCACGCCGATGCGCAAATCATCGGTCAGATCAGACGGGTAACGCTTGGTTTTGCGGGCAAGTTCGGCCATCCGGCCACGGTTCTCTCGGGTCCACATCCCGAGCTTGAATCACCGAAGCCCGCGTCGCCACAAACATTCTCAAACGGACACTAAGCACCTATGCCGTTGCGGATCTCGGGGCCCAGCAGCTGTGAACCGCAACTACAAGGTCGAGACTGGCCCCTTACGCCGGGTACGATGCGGCCTTGGTGGTCCGGAGACAGCGCTCTGGTGACGTCCTCGAGGGAATACTTCGGGTGCAACGTCGAGCCCGGCTTCGCGCTTCGGGGAAGCGATGAGAGTGCAGCAAAGATTCGGACTGCTGGAACGCAATCTTTTGTGGCTAAGTCCACATCGGGGAGGCGCCCAACGCGAGCCGCCGCATTCTGCCAATTGCTGAAACCGTCCGGAAAAGTACCAGTCCCATGAAGTTTATCCCGCTGGTCGCCGGCACGGTAACAGTTATAATCGGCGACCGAGCGGGCAAGGAAGTAAGCGAACGGTCGACGTTCATCCGAGGCGTGGAACGCCCTGAACTTGCCCACCCTTATCGGCACCTGATTTCCGAAGCTACCCACATCACTGTACGTTTCCCCTTCCTGATCGTGCTCTTGGGCCGAGTGCTCACGGAGCCAACTCACTGGGCGTTCTACGGTCGGCTGACGCTGGAGCATTTCAAACGACGTAATCAGTTTGCGATATTCGAGTGGAAACGCGTTCAGTGCCTTACGTAGGCAATCCCTGATTTCCTCTTGGCCCCGAAAACTCGGCCTCAGGCTCGCGACTACTGAGCCGCTCCAAGGCTCATAGACCAGGGCGAGTTCGGCAGGTTCCCCTTCTTGGTTGAACCATCCCTGGAACACCTGCATTCGCAAATTGAAGTTGCCCCGCTTCCGTGGACGGTTTGCGGGTATCGATCATTCGTTCACGGCCGTTGT
>JAQGHZ010000652.1 GCA_028291485.1 Rubritepida sp.
CGCGGCGGAGGTGCGCGGCAAGGCGCCGGCCGTGAACATGCGCGTCGGCGGCTCGGATGCGCGGCTGTTCCGCGCGGCGGGGCTGCCCACCATCGTCTACGGGCCGACGCCCTTCGGCATGGGCGGCGCGGACGAATCGGTGCTGATCGAGGAGCTGGTCGCCGTCGCCGGCGTCCAGGCCCTGACCGCACTGGACTTCCTGATTAATCAGCGAACTGACTAATCGGCGAACTGAGCCGTGTGCAGACCCCGGTAGATCCCGTCGGCCTCGATCAGCTCGCGATGCGAGCCCTGCTCCGCGATGCCGTTCTCCGTCACCACCAGGATGCGGTCGGCGTTGCGGATCGTCGCCAGCCGGTGCGCGATGACCAGCGTGGTCCGCCCCTGGGCGAGCTCCGCCAGCGACTGCTGGATCATCCCCTCGGTCACCGTGTCGAGCGCCGAGGTCGCCTCGTCCAGGATCAGGATCGGCGGGTTCTTGAGGAAGATGCGCGCGATGGCCAGCCGCTGCTTCTGCCCGCCCGAGAGCTTCACGCCGCGCTCGCCGATCGGCGTGTCGAGTCCCTGCGGCAGGTCGGCCAGCACCTCGTCCAGCCGCGCGCGGCGGGCCGCCTCGCGGATCTCGGATTCCGTGGCGCCGAGCCGGCCATAGGCGATGTTTTCGCGCAGCGTGCCGGCGAAGAGGAAGACATCCTGCTGCACGATGCCGATCTGCCCGCGCAGCGATTCCATCGTCATGTCGCGGATGTCGATCCCGTCGATGGTGATGCGCCCTGCCTCCACCTCGTAGAAGCGCGGCAGCAGCGAGCAGATCGTCGTTTTTCCCGCGCCCGACGGGCCGACGAGGGCCACCGTCCGCCCCGCCTCCACCTGAAGGTCGAGCTCGCGCAGGATCGGCCGGTCCGCCGTGTAGCCGAAGCGCACGCCCTCGAAGCGCAGCTCGCCGCGCAGCTTCGCGACGGGTTTCGCGCCGGGACGGTCGACGATGTCGGGCTCCGTCGCCATCAGGTTCAGGTAGGACCGGAAGCCGGCGATGCCGCGCGGATAGGTCTCGATGACCGAGCTGATCTTGTCGAGCGGCCGGTAGAAGACGTTCACCAGCAGCAGGAAGGCCACGAAGTCGCCGACCGAGAGGCTGCCGCGCACGATCATCACCGCGCCGGCCAGCATCACCACCACCTGCACCAGCCGCATGCCGAGGTAGCTCAGCGTCTGGCTCACCGCCATGATGCGGTAGGCCTCGAGCTTGGTGGTCTGGTAGCGGTCGTTGTCCTCGGCGAAGAGCGCGCGCTCATGCGCCTCGTTGGCGAAGGCCTTCACGACGCGGATGCCGCCCACGGCCTCCTCGATGCGTGCGTTGAAGGCGCCGACGCGGCCGAACTGCGCCTGCCAGTTGTGCGTCATCCGCCCGCCGTAGCGGGCGACGAGCACGGCCATGATGGGCACGATCACGGCCGTGAGCAGCGCCAGCGTCGGGCTCACCAGCAGCATCAGCACGAAGGCGCCGAGGAAGGTGAGGACCGCGATCAGCAGGTCCTCCGGGCCGTGATGCGCGACCTCGCCGATATCCTCGAGGTTCTTGGTGACGCGGCCCACGAGGTGGCCGGTCTTCTGGCTGTCGTAGAAGCGGAAGGAGAGCTTCAGCAGGTGGTCGAAGGCGCGGCGGCGCAGCTCGGTCTCGATGGCGATGCCGAGCACGTGGCCCCAATAGGTCACGATCGCCATCAGCGCGGCATTGGCCAGATAGACCGTCAGCAGCGCGAGCACGGCGACGAGGATGAGCTGCATGTCCTGTTGCGGCAGCAGCCGGTCGATGAAGACGCGCACGGCCATGGGAAAGCCGAGCTCCAGCATGCCGGACAGCGCGGCGCAGCCGAAATCGAGCAGGAGCAGCCGCTTATGCGGCCGATAGAAGGCGAGGAACTGCCTCAGCATGGGGTGCACCACCGTCCGATCCGCCCGGTCATGCCGGATTCGCCTGTCCTCGCCACGTGCCGAATACGCATGTCTGGAGAACGCCGCAGGACGCATTCCGTCCTTGCATTCCCTTTCGCGATGCAGCATATCACGGCCATCCAAGCGGGCACGCATGCTCGCCAGGGTCCGGCCGCGTGAGCGGCGCCATGCCTCGGCCAAATCTTCTCAGAGAAGGGCCGGGGTTCATCAGGCAGCCGAACTGCCGGACCTTTCGATGCGCTCTCCCGGAACAACCCAGCCACGCGGGGTGTCCACCCCGAACTCCCATGGCCGCGAAGACGCGCGCCGTGCAGCTGGATTTGTTATGACCACTTTCGCCGAACTGAACCTCAACCCGCTCCTCCTCACCGCGCTGGAGCAGGCCGGTCACCTCACGCCGACGCCGATCCAGGCGCAGGCCATCCCCCCGGCCCTCCTGGGCCGTGACATTCTGGGCATCGCGCAGACCGGCACCGGCAAGACCGCCGCCTTCGCCCTGCCGATCCTGCACCGCCTCGCCGAGGGCGGCGGGCGTCCGCCGCGCGGCGGCTGCCGCGTGCTCGTGCTTTCGCCGACGCGCGAGCTCGCCTCGCAGATCGCCGAGTCCTTCAAGAGCTACGGCCGCCACATGGGCTTCTCCGTCGCCACAGTGTTCGGCGGCGTCGGCCATGTGCCGCAGCAGCGCAACCTGGCGCGCGGCGTCGATGTGCTCGTCGCCACGCCGGGCCGCCTGATGGATCACATGCAGACGCGCCACGCGCGGCTGGACATGACCGAGGTGCTCGTCCTCGACGAGGCCGACCAGATGCTCGACCAGGGCTTCTTCCCGGTCATCACCAAGATCGTCGCCCAGGTGCCGAAGCAGCGCACCACGATGTTCTTCAGCGCCACCATGCCGGTGGCCATCGCCAAGCTCGCCGACGCCATGCTGACCGAGCCAGTCCGCGTGGAAGTTCAGCCCGCCGCGACGACCGCCGAGCGCGTGAACCAGCGCGTGATCATCCTGGACGGCGCGGCCAAGCGCGGCGTGCTGGCCGGCATCCTCCGCGGCGAGGGCGTGGGCCGCGTGCTGATCTTCGCGCGCACCAAGCACGGCGCCGACAAGATCGTGAAGTCGCTGGAGATGGACGGCTTCCCCGCCAATGCCATCCACGGCAACAAGGGCCAGTCGCAGCGCGAGCGGGCCCTGGCCGAGTTCAAGTCGGGCAAGGCGCCGATCCTGGTCGCGACCGATATCGCCGCCCGCGGCATCGATGTGCCGGAGGTGACGCATGTCATCCAGCACGAGCTGCCGGAAGTCCCCGAGACCTACGTGCACCGCATCGGCCGCACGGCCCGCGCGGGCGCCTCGGGCCTGGCCATCGCGCTGGTGGCGCCGGACGAGGTCGGGCTGCTGCGCGCGATCGAGCGGACGACGCGCCAGAAGATCGACACCGAGGACATGCGCTCCAACCCGACCGTGCCGCTGAACGAGAAGGCGACCCCGGCGCGCCCGCAGCGCGGCCGTGGCGGCCAGCCCCAGTCGCAGCAGCATCGCGGGCCGAAGCGCGAGCATGGCGGCCACGCCGGCGCGCGCTCCGACCATGGCGACCGCTCGGAGCAGCGCGGGCCGAGCCGGCCGGCGCAGGAGCAGCGCTCCTTCGTGAAGCCGATGGGCGATGGCGGGCGGAAGCGTCCGGCCTCGCCGGGCAACTCCTCGGGCCGCAGCTTCATGGCGCGCGGCCGGTAATTTTCCGCCCGACGGCGTTGACGACGGC
>JAQGHZ010000671.1 GCA_028291485.1 Rubritepida sp.
AACCCCGGGCGATGCAGGCGCCCCCGAGACAGAGCTCGCCGGGCACGCCTGGCGGCAGCGGATTCAGGTAGCGGTCAAGCACGTGGGCCGTATAGGGCGGTCCGGGGCGCCCGATCGGCACCGCCGCATTGGGCCGCAGACGATGTGCACGCCACGCTGTGGCACTGATGGTGGCCTCCGTCGGGCCATACATGTTGACGAGCTCGACATCCAAGCGGTCGAACACGCGCGCGAGCAGGTCGAGAGACAACTCCTCCCCGCCGCAGATCACCCGCCGCAGCCGCCGCCCGACGCCGAAGCTTGGCTGATCGAGCAATGCACTAAGCATTGAAGGCACGACGTCCATCACCGTGATCCCCGCTTCCTGGACGAGGGAAGCGAGTCTGGCGAGATCGATCGGGTCGCCGCCTGGGACAACATGCAGAGTTGCGCCGGCGATGAGCGGCGCCAGGATTTCCAACATCGCCACGTCGAAGGTGATGGCGTATTTGAACAACGTGCGGTCGGCCGGACCAAGCGGGAAGTCGTCTTGCATCCAGCGCAGGTTTTGCGCCAGCGCGCCGTGTTCGATCATCACGCCCTTGGGCCGACCGCTCGAACCCGAGGTGTAGACGAGGTAGGCCAAGTTCTCCGCTTCCGGGCCGGCAGGACGCGCGCCGTCATCGGGCAACCCGGCCAGCGCCGCCTCTGGATCGAACACGCGCCCGCCCCAGTCATCAAGTCGTGGGCCGTTTGGCGCAGCGAGCGCCAACGCCGGCCGCGCGTCAGCGAGCATGAAGCGCAGCCGCTCACGGGGCAGCGCGGGGTCGAGCGGCAGGACCGCGCCGCCCGCCATCCACACGGCGAGCACGGACTCGACATAGCCGATGGAGCGGTCGAGGCAGACGCCGACCAGCACCTCGGGCCCCACGCCCTCTTCAGCCAGCACGCGGGCGAGGCGCCCTGCGCGCAGTTCGAGTTCCGCGTAGGGCAGGCGGCGTTCCCCATCGTCGAGCGCTACAGCGTCCGGCGTGCGCGCTGCCTGGGCGGCGACAAGCGCAGGTACCAACGCCAGGTCGGTGTCGGCAGCGGGACGGGCGGCGGCAAGTTCCGTCGGCCCGCCGGGGTCGAGCATGGGCGCATCCGAAATCCGCACGTCGGGGTTCGCGACGAAAGCGGCAAGCAGGTTGCGGTAATGCCCGACCATGCGCTCCACCGTGGCCTGGCGGAACAACTCCGTGCTGTACTCGATACGGACGGTGATCCCGCTGTCGGTCTCGAACATGTCGAATGCGAGATCGAGGCTGGCCGTCCTTTTCTCGATTTCTATCGTATCGAAGGCCGGCACCGCGGCGTTTCTGCCAGCGGTGCCATCGAAGAACTGCAGCGAGACCTGGAACAGCGGGTTCAGTCCCATGTTGCGCTCGGGGCGCAGGTGCTCGACCAGCACCTCGAATGGGAGGTCCTGGTTGGCGTCAGCCTCCAGCACTGTCGTTCGGGAGCGGCGCAAAAGTTCGCGGAAGCGCGGATTGCCGGAGACATCCGTCCGCAAAACCAAGGAGTTCACGAAAAAACCGATCAGCCCTTCCAGCTCCAAACGATTGCGGTTGGCGACTGGCTCGCCCACGACGATATCGTCCTGGTCGCTGTAGCGGTGCAGCAGGGCGTTGAACCCCGCCAGCAGCACGGTGAACAGCGTCACGCCCTCGCTACGGCTGAAATCCCGCAATGCCTGCGCCAGCGTCTGGGGTAGCGCAGTCATGAGCGTCTCGCCCCCGAACCCCTGGATCGACCGGCGCGGAAAGTCGGTCGGCAGCTCCAGCGTCGGCAGGTCCGCAAGGCGCATCGTCCAGTAATCCAACTGCCGCCGGAGCTGCCCTTCCTCCAGCCGCTGCCGCTGCCAGACGGCGAAATCCGCATACTGAATCGCAAGCTCCGGTAAGCGGACCGGCACACCGTCGGTGAAGCCACGGTAAAGCGCGTCGAATTCCTTGATCAGCACCCCCAATGACCAGCCATCAGCGATGATGTGATGCAGCGCGATGAGAAAGACGCTCTCCGAAGGACCGAGCGTGAGGATCGCCGCACGCACGAGCGGGCCCTTGCCGAGATCGAAGGGTTGCAGGCCGTGGCTGGTCGCGAATGCCTGCGCTTCCCGCGCCTGCGCCTCAGGAGCGAGTTGGGAAAGGTCGCGGCACACGAGCGGGACGTCGGATGCGGGCTGCACGACCTGGTAGGGATCGCCGCCAGACTGATGAATGGTGGTCCGCAGCGCCTCATGCCGCCGAGCGATCTCATTGAGCGTCTGTGCGACAGCCCCTGGGTCGAGCCGGCCGTGCACGCGAACCGCCATCGGGACGTTGTAGAAGGGACTGCCCGGCACGAGCCGGTCGAGGAACCACAATCGCTGCTGCGCGAAGGACAGCGGCGCCGGCCCGGTCCCGGGGCGCCTTACAATCCGGTCGGCACGTTTGATAGCCGCGGCGCGGTCGGGCTGGGCCACGAGCAGGCCCGCAAGACGCCGCCGCTGCTCGGCCGAGTTTGTGCCGGCCGGCGTCATGCGCGCGCCGTCTCGGCCTCGAGGAGGCTCGCGAGCCCGGCGATGGTCGGGTCGTCGAAAAAGTCCGCCATCGTCACCTCGGTGCCGAACGCGGCGCGCACGCGCGACAGGAGTTGCATGGCGACGAGCGAATGGCCGCCAAGATCGAAGAAGTTATCGGTGCGGCCGATCGCCTCCGCATTCAGCAGCTTGGCCCACAGCTCCGCCATCTGCCGCTCAACCGCGGTTCTCGGGGGTCCGCCGACGATACGGCCGACGGCAGGCGCCTCGGCGGCGGCGGCCAGCGCCGCATGATCGAGCTTGCCTGCAGGCGTGGTGGGCATTCGGTCCCTCACATCGAGCACGCCCGGGATCATGTGCTTCGGCAGCCGCTCTGCGAGGAAGCGCCGTAGCTCCGTATCGGTCAGCCGCATGCCCTGACGCCGCGCTGCGATGCCGACCAGTCGCGGCGCCTCGCCGCCCGCAAGCAGGGCTACGGCCGTGGAGACACCGGGATGCGCCTCCATGGCCGCCTCTACTTCGGCCAGTTCAATGCGATAGCCGCTGAGCTTCACTTGGCGGTCGGCGCGGCCGAGGAATTGGATGTTGCCGTCCTCCCGCCAGGCGGCGAGATCGCCAGTGCGGTAGAGCCGCGCTCCTGCCTGGCCGCTAAAGCGATCCGGCAGGAAACATGCCTCTGTCAGCGAGGGCCGGCGCCAATAGCTGGCTGCAACGCCGTCGCCGCCAAGCCAGAGCTCGCCTGGTACGCCCTCCGGCACAGGATTGCCATCGCTATCAAGGATGTAAGCCGTGGTGTTTGCGATCGGTTTGCCGATCGGCACGCCTGTGTCCGGAATATCGGGGCCGGCGACGCGCCAGGCGCAGCCGATGACGGTGCATTCGGTCGGGCCATAGCAGTTGACAATGCGAGTACGCGGCAAGGCACGCCACGCGGCACGCGCCGAGGCGACGCTCATCGCTTCGCCGCCGGTCAGGAGCTGGCCGACGCCGCGCAGGTCGGCGGCGTGGCTTTCCAGCAACTGACGGAATATTGGGGTAGTGAGAAAAACGAGTTCCAGCCGCTCGGTTCGGATGAACGCGCCGAGTTCGGCGAGCGTCGGCACACCGGGCGGGTGTAGCACCAATGTTCCGCCATTGAGCAGGCTGCCCCAGATTTCCAGGGTGGAAGCGTCGAAAGACAGCGGCGCGAACTGCATCGAGGCTTGCCCGGGCTTCCAGTCGGCATAACCACCACTTTTTGTTAGGCGCAGGACGTTGCGGTGCGTCACGGCGACCCCTTTGGGTTCGCCCGTGGTGCCGGAGGTGTACATGACGTAGGCGAGATCATCGGGAGCGAGATCCTCAAGGGCCCACGACGCCGGCAAACGCTTCCGCGACGCGCGTCCCGTCAGGAGCCCGGCCACGTCCACCACCTGCCCCTCGAACCCCGACAGCTCGGGAGCGGCCGGGTCTGACGCCACCACGATCTGCACCCCGCTATCGGCGAGGAGATGCTCCAGCCGCTCCCTGGGGTAGGCGGTATCGAGCGGCACGTAAGCGGCGCCCGCGCCCAGGATGCCGAGCAATGCAGTCGGAAGGTCCAACCCCCGCTCCAGGTAAAGTCCAACGAGATCGCCGCGACGCACGCCCAGCGCATGGAGCTTGGCCGACGCGCGGGCGGCGCGCGCGGCAAGCTCGCGGTAGCTCAACGACTGCCCGGCGCAACGCACGGCGGAGGTGTCCTGCGTCGCCTTGGCCTGGGCAAGGAAGACACCTGGTATCGTCGCGTCGCGGGGGTAGGGCATCGCCGTCCTGTTCCAATCGACCAGAATGCGATGCTCGTCCGCCGGCGAGAGCAGACGCAGGCGCGAAACAGGGCAGGCCGGATCGGCGGCCGCGCTCTCCAACAGCAGCAGATACTGCGACGCTATCCGTTCGATGCGCGTCCGGTCGAACAGGTCGGTGCTGTACTCGATGTGGCCGCGTGTTCCCGTCCCTTTGCGAATCAGCTCGAACGTCAGGTCGAACTTCGCCGAGCCGGCATCGACCGGCATCATCGGCTGGTCGAGTTCGGGCGGAAGGCTTCCTTCGCCGGGTGCCTGGAACAGGTGGAACATCACTTGAAAAAACGGGCTATGGCTACGGTCGCGCACCGGCAGCAGCTCGTCGACCAGCCGCTCGAAGGGTACGTCCTGGTGGGCGAGCGCAGCCACCAGCACGTCGCGCACACGCCCGACCAGCACGGTGAAGGTTGGGTCGCCCGCCAAATCCGCGCGCAGGACAAGCGTGTTCACGAAGAAGCCCATCAGCGGTTCGAGCTCGCTTCGGTGCCGCCCGCCTGCCGGGCAGCCGACGGTCAAATCCTCCTGGCCGGACAGACGGCGGAGCAGGGCGAACAGCCCGGCCAGCAGCACGATGTTCAGCGTCGTCCCCTCGCGGCCCGCGAACGTCATCAACGCCTGTTCAAGCGCCGGGGCGAGGACCAGGGGCAGCCGTTTGCCTTGATGGGAGAACACCCGCGGTCGCGGCCTGTCACTAGGCAAATCGACCCGTGGCAGCGCGGCGAGGCGCCGGCGCCAATAGGCAAGCTGTGGCGCGAGCACACTCCCGTCGAGGCTTCGGCGCTGCCAGATGGCGAAGTCGGCATACTGGAGATGGGGCTCCGGCAACGGCGAGGGCTGTCCCCGCACCCGGGTCCAGTAGAGCGCCAGGAGCTCCACGACGAACACGCCGAGCGACCAGCCATCGGTCGCGATGTGGTGGACCGTCAGCGCAAGCCGATGCTGATCCGGCGCAAGCCGGAACAGGGCAGCGCGAACGGGCGACTCGGTCGCGAGATCGAGCGGTAAGCGCGCCTGATCGGCCGCGAGGCGCATCGCCTCCGCCTCCCGCGCGTCGGTCGGCAGATGCCGCAGGTCGACGAGCGGCACCTCGATCGACAGGGCCGATAATGGCACCTGCATCGGCTGATCGCCGACGAAGGGGAAGCGGCTGCGCAGGACCTCGTGGCGGCGCAGGACCTCGTCCATCGCCCAACGGAGCGCGGCGGCATCGACAGCGTGGGGCAGGCACAGCAGGTTGGTCTCATTATAGGCAGTGACGCCCGCCGCCAACTGATCGATCAGCCACAGCCGTTGCTGGCCGAAGGACAGCGGCGCAGGGCTTCCGGGCGGCGTCCGCGGCCGGATCGCCTCCATTCGGCGCTGTGGCGCACCGCCCCCGCCCAGCAGCCCAAGCAGCGCTGCCCGCTGGTCCGGCGCCAGGGATGCAACACGCACCGCCAGCGCCGCGCGGTCCGCGCTCATGCGCCCGGCGCGCCCGAGCGCTTCCGCAGCTTGAGCATGCGATAGGTCCACCGGCCGGATTGCAGGTCGACATAGACCTGCGAGCCGGGGGTGGCCAGGAAGTTCGCAACGAGGTCTTGATCGTTGCCGGCGTCGAAGGCTTGCACCCGGACCGTCGCGATCTGGTCGCAGGACAGCAGCACGTTGGGCGTGATGTCCCGGTCCCGCTCCACGTCGAGGCCGACATGCTGGAGGAATCCAATCGCGGCCTGCGTCTGCTGTAAGGAAAGCGCGTCCGTATACAGGAAGTGCCCGCCCGGCCGGAGGACGCGGGCAATCTCGCCATGGAAGCGATGGATGTTGGGGTAGCTGTGCGAAGATTCGACGTTGGTCGCCACATCGAAGGTGGCATCCGGGAACGGCAGGCGTTCCGCGTCGCCCTCGATGAACTCGGTATTCGCATCCCCATGCGCCCGGCGGCAGAACGCGACGGCATTGGGCGAGAGGTCGAGCCCGGTCACATGCGCTGGCTTGAAGAAAGTTTTCAGCACGTGCGCCGTACCTCCCCGGCCGCAACCCACGTCGAGCACGCGGCGACCCTCGATCGGGCAGTCGCCGACCAGCTCCAGCACTAGCTTGACCGAGTTGCGGTTGATGTAGTGCTCGGGCAACGGGACGGTGGCTAGTTCGGGCGAGCCATCGGACGCGAAGCCGTAGTTGAGGAAGAACGAGAAATCGCCATAAAGGTCGCGGTCAAGCTGAGCGCTGACGGTGTTGTAGAACCGGCGGTAGCCGGCTTTGACCTCGGCATGGTCGGGCGACGCGGCGGTATCAAGCACGAAGCCAGACACATCGGCGGCGTCCGGGTCCGGGATGGCCCGCCGTTTCGCGACCAGCCGCGCGAACGCCGCCCGCTGGCCCGGCGATAGCTCCTGCAAACGCGCGCGCGGGTCAGCCATGACGCGACGCCCCGGTTTCCTGGGACTGGGCCTCGACCTGCGCCAAAAGGTCGGCGACCTCCTTGTCCGTCAATCCGTCCACCAACTGCATCACCTCGTCGATGCCCACGCCGTTGCCGGTCGGCTCCGACGTGCTGCCGAGTGCCGGCTGCCGGCTGCCGCGATCGCGGTCGATGCTTTCGGATAGCTGCGCGACCGTCGGCGCTTCGAATAGCCGCTGCACCGGGAGATCTATGGCGAACATCTCTCGCAGCCGTGCCAGCACCTGGATCGCCAGGAGCGAGTGGCCGCCGAGCTCGAAGAAGCGGTCGTGCACGCCGACCGGCGCAATACCGAGGAAGTGTTCCCAAGCGCCAGCCACCTTGCGCTCCGTCTCGGTCCGCGGTGCGGCGTACATTGTACCGAGATCCGGCCGGGGGTGGGCCGTCCCTGCTCCCGACCCGGCGGCGGCCGGTCGGCTGTGTTCCGGGGCCGTCGCGTTCACTTCACCGCTGCCGAGGTTGACCCACTTGGCAAGACGCGGGATGAGCGGCGACGCGGCCACCACGGCGTGACGCAACTCCGCCGCCAGGATACGCTGGAATGCGTCCTGCCCCTTGGCCGGTGTCACCACGTCCAGCGCCCGCGAATTGGCGAAATCCCAAGCATCCCAGCCAATGCTGATCCAGGTGCTGTGGCCCGCCTGATTGTTGCGCGCCGCCTCGGCATCTAGAAAGGCATTGGCTGCGGCATAAGCGCCAAGATTGAGCCCGCCCAGCACTGCCGAGATCGACGACATCAAGACCCATAGAGCCGGTGGATCGTCCTTCAGCGCCTCCTGGAGATGCAGTATCCCTCTCGCCTTCGGCCCGAATTGCGGTTCGGCCGTCGCGCGCTCGATCGCCGCAACCGGCACGAAGGCACTCTTCTGCAGGTTAGCAGCGCCGTGGATCACAGCGTGCGGCGTGCCCCAGCTCCTCCTTATCTTGGCCACAAGCGCCGCGACCTGGGCCGCATCGGTTATGTCCGCCTCGGCCAGCATGACTTCGGCGCCTAGGCGTTCTAGCGCGCGGATGCGCTCAATTTGGGCGCGGACCCCGTCGCCGGGCTTCGTAGCGGCAAGCCGCGCATCCCACTTCGAGCGGGCTGGGAAGCGCGAGCGCCCGGTCAGGACGAGCTTGGCCTTGACGGTGCGGGCGATGACATCGGCCAATTCCAGGCCGATGTTGCCGAGGCCGCCAGTGATCAAGTAGACGCCGTCGCGCAGCAGCGGCGAAGCTATCTGCGCCGGGTCGAGGCGCATGGGCTCGTAGACTTGTGTCCAGCGCCGGGCGTTGCGGTAGGCGATGCTGGCCTCGGTGCCGTCGCGCTCGAGATCGTCGATCAGCGTCTGCGGGATGCCGGTTTGGCCCAGCGCGACGTCGATGGTCCGGCATCGCAAGTGCGGGTATTCCTGGGCCACGGCCCGGAGAGCAGCGGCAGCCATCGCGGCATCGGCATGCAACGCCTCCTCGCCGGTGACGGCGTAGAGCCGGTCGGTGACCAGCCCAATCCGCAAAGGCCGGGTCGAGCCCGATCGGGCAAGCGCCTGGCAGAGATGGACAATGCTATAGAAGCCGCGTCGCTGCGCGGCATCGAAGCCCACAGCCGCGGGCTCGTCCGCCGATGGCTTGGCGATGCCGTCCATGGCGAACAGGTGCAGGATGCGGTCCGGCATCCTGTCGCGTTCACGCAATGCTGCCAGCAGCTCCTCGTAGTCCGCGCGCTCATCGGGGCGGAGCCGGAACCCGTCAGCGGTTTCCTGAAAGGCGTCGCCGACGAGGACGGCCGTCACATCGGCACCCTTGGCGCGCAGCAGCTCGACGACTGTCGCGCCGACCCCGCCAGCGGCGCCGAGCACGAGCCAGCGCCCGGAGGTGCCGCCGTCAGCCGTGGCGCGCAAGGCAGTTCGCCAGCTCGGCACGTAGAACCAGTCTGCCACGTCCGTCGCTTGCGGCGGCGATGACGGCTGCGGCGAAACCGGGACGGGCATCGGGGTGCCATCCAGGCCAATCGGCGCGAACGCGGTAGCCGGGCGCAACGCGGTCGCGTCGGCGCTGGCGCTGGCGACCAGGTCATCCTCCAACGGGCCGATCCAATAGCGCTTGCGTTCGAACGGATAAGTGGGAAGCGCAACGATCGCGCGCTTCTCCGCCTTGCGCATCCCGCGCCAATTGATCTTCACCCCTCCGAGCCAGAGGCGCGCAGTGCTGTGCATCAGCACCAGGTCGTCGGGCGCTTCCTCCTGCACCGCACGCAGCGAAGGGATCATCAACTGCGACGAGGCCCGCGACCCTTGCTGTTGCGCGAGGGCTTGCAGTGTGTGACCCGGCCCGATCTCGATCAACGCCAAGTCGGGGAAGGCCATGATCTCGCGCAAGTTGTCCGCAAAGCGAACAGTGTTCCGCATGTGGGCCGCCCAGTACTCGGGGGAGGTGGTAAGCTCCGGCGTGATCCACTGCCCGGTCAGGTTCGACAGATAGGGGACCTGGGGTGGCGAGAGCTTGACCCGGGTGAGACGCTCCGTGAACTGGACGAGCACGGGGTCCATCATGCTAGAATGGAAAGCATGCGACGTGTGGAGCCGGGTGCAAGGCAGGCTCTGCTCGGCAAGCGTCCGCTCAATGACCTCCATCGCCTCGTGCGGGCCGGCGAGCACGCTAAGCGCCGGCGCGTTAACCGCAGCGAGCGAGACATCCGGACCGAGCAGGGAGTGCACCCCACTCTCTGGCAGGGGCACGGCGAGCATCGTGCCGGACGGCATGCTGCCCATCAGCCGCCCGCGCATCGCGACCACCGCGAGCGCATCCCGCAGAGTCATCACGCCAGCGAGGCAGGCAGCGACATACTCGCCGATGCTATGGCCGATCATCGCGTCGGGCTTGAGGCCGCGCTCCATCCAGAGCTGCGCCAATGCGTATTCGACGGTGAACAGCGCCGGCTGGGTCATCTCCGTTCGCTTGAGCCGCGCGGCTGCGCCGTCGCGGTCCGCGCGCGGATAGAGCACGTCCCGGAGGTCGAGGCCCAGCTCACCCTGGAGAATCGCGCAGCACTCATCGACCACGTCGCGGAAAGTCTTCTCGGTGCGATACAGGCCGAGGCCCATGTCGACATATTGCGTGCCCTGGCCGGAGAACATGAACACCACGGCCCGCTCGGTCGTGTCGGTATGCCCGCTCAGCATCAAAGCCGGGTCGCGGGCACGGAGCGCTGCTTCCGTCGTAGCGCGATCGTCCACGGGTATGATCAACGCCCGCCGGTGCGGGAAAGTCTTGCGCCCGACCTGCAAGGTGTGAGCGATGTCGGCGAGGTCGGCCGATGGAGTGCGGGCGATGAAGTCAGCCAGATTCTCGGTCGCGTGGTCCAGCGCAGCGGTTGTACGGGCGGAAAGCACCAGCAGG
Organism: Rubritepida sp.; assembly: GCA_028291485.1. Lineage (GTDB taxonomy): Bacteria > Pseudomonadota > Alphaproteobacteria > Acetobacterales > Acetobacteraceae > Roseococcus. Next base: position 10,181 of record JAQGHZ010000671.1, read on the forward strand.
TGCTGCGCCGCCGTCGACGGGAGGGTGTCGGGCGGTGGCGCCTCCTCCAGCACAACGTGAGCATTTGTGCCACCAACGCCGAACGAGCTGACGCCCGCCCGGCGCGGATGCCCCTGAACCGGCCAATCCATGGTGCTGGATGCGACGAAGAACGGGCTGGATGGGAAGTCGATCTGCGGGTTCGGCGTCTCATAGTGCAGGCTCTGGGGTACCTGGCCCTCACGCACGGCCAGGATGCCCTTGATCAATCCAGACACTCCCGCTGCCGAGCTCAGGTGCCCGACATTGCTCTTGAGCGAGCCGATGGCGCAGTAGCTTTTACGCTCGGTGCCATCGCGGAAGGCGCGGGTGAGTGCGGCGACTTCGATGGGATCGCCGAGGGCGGTCGCCGTGCCGTGCGTCTCGATATACCCGATGGTCCCGGGGTCGATGCCCGCCATGCGGTGCGCCATGCGGATCGCTTCCGCCTGACCGTCCGCGCTCGGCGCAGTGTAGCCCACCTTGGCAGCGCCGTCGTTGTTGATGGCGAAGCCCTTGATGACGGTGTCGATCCGGTCTCCATCGCGCAGTGCGTCCGACAGGCGCTTCAGCACCACGACACCAACGCCGTTGCCGACCACTGTGCCCATCGCCGCCGCATCGAAGGCACGGCAATGTCCGTCGGGCGAGACGATGCCGCCCGGCTGATACCAATAGCCCTTCCGCTGCGGCACGCTGATCGCGACTCCGCCGGCGAGCGCCATATCGCAATAGCCGTGCGCGAGGCTCTGACAGGCGGTAACCACGGCGACGAGCGAGGTGGAGCAGGAGGTCTGGATATTCAGGCTTGGGCCGCGCAGGTTGAGCTTGTACGAAACCTGTGTCGCCAGGTAATCCTTTTCGTTGCCGATCGCCATCATGCCGCCATACCCGAAGGCGGACACATCGATGCTGGAGTAGATCTGGTAGAGGTAGCTGCTCTGGTCCGACCCGGCGAACACGCCGATCATGCCTGGAAAGCGGTCCGGGTCGCAGCCGGCATTCTCTAGCGCCTCCCACGCGACCTCGAGGAAGATCCGCTGCTGCGGGTCGAGCGTCTCCGCATCACGGGGGCTGTATCCAAAGAAGCCGGCATCGAACTGATCAATGGCGCCGATCGCGCAGCCGCGGGGCACGTAGCCTGGGTAATCGGTTTCGCTGGGGTTGAGACCAGCCGCAGCGAGTTCCGCAGGGGAGAAGGTCTGTATCGACTCGACGCCATCCAGGAGGTTGCGCCACAATTGGTCCACGTTCTCCGCGCCTGGAAAGCGGCCCTGCATGCCTATGACAGCAAGGGGCTCCGTCGCGGGCTGCATAGCCTTCGCCATCGTCGTCATCCTGCGCTCCCGTTCCATGTTCTTGTCGTGCTGGCGCTCGTTCCCCGCTGATCGGCCGCGACCGCCTGCGCCACAAGGGAGAGGGTCGGGAGCCGGAAAAGGTCGATGATCGAGAGCGAGGTGCCGAGGCGCTCGACCATCGCGTCATGCACCTGCACCAGCAGCAGCGAATGCCCGCCTAGATCGAAGAAGTTGTCGTGGCGGGCAACGCGCTCGCACCCGAGCGCCTTGCACCAGAGCTCGGCAATGGCCTGCTCCGTCGGGTTCGCAGGCGGCTCGCTGCCGATGTCCGGAACCGGCAACATGGCCGGCAGCGCCGCGTCCGCCCGGCGATCGAGCTTGCCGTGGGGTGTCAACGGCAGCTCGGCCACCCAGGCCAGCATGGCCGGCACCATGTGGGACGGCAGGTGCGCACGCAGGTGGCGTCGAAGCTCCTCGGTTGAGGCCGTTTCGTCGGGCCGCGCCATTGCATCATGGGAGACCACGTAAGCCAGGAGGCCGGCGTTCCCCGCCCTCGGCACCACGAGGCTTCGCCGCACGGCCGGATGCCCATCGAGCAAGGCCTCGATTTCGGCCGGCTCTACGCGATGGCCGCGTAGCTTGACTTGAGCGTCGAGGCGGCCATGGAACTCGATCGTGCCGTCGCGCCGGCGGTGGACCTGGTCACCAGTCCGATACATGCGGGCGCCGCGCTCCTCCGCGAAGGGGTCGAGCACGAAGCGCGTGCGCGTCAGCCCCTCGTCGCCGAGATAGCCTCGCGCCAGCCCAGCGCCGCCGAGACACAGCTCGCCCCGTGCCATCGACGGCACCGGCCGTCCGTGGCGGTCGAGCACGTACGCGCGGACATTCGCGATTGGCCGTCCCACGGGGGGCGGCCCCGCCTCGCCGGACGGCACCTCGCAGCAGGTCGCGACCACGGTCCCTTCGGTCGGGCCGTAGTGGTTGACCAGCCGGTACGGCAGCGTCCGCCGCGGATGGTCGCGCAGCCGGTCGCCGCCGGTCAGCAACGCACGCAGCGCCAGGCCGTCCGGCGACGGAACCGCAACGAAGGCTTCGGCAAGCGGCGTCGGCAGGAAGGTCAAGGTGATCCGCTCCGCCGCCATCCAGCACGCGAGCGCAGCCGCATCGTGGCGCATGAGCGTGTCGGGCACGTGCAGGCTCGCTCCTGCGACGAGGTATGGCCAAACCTCCCAGACTGAGGCGTCGAAGCCGGGGCTCGCAATGAGGGTCGCGCGGTCATTTTTGGTGACGGCGTAGTAAGCGAGGTGCCAGTCGATCAGGTTGACAAGCCCGGCCTGGCGCAGCTCCACCCCGCGCGGCCGGCCGGTCGATCCGGACGTGTAGATCACGTAGGCGACGTCCTCGGGTCCGCATGGCACCGATAGGGGTTCGCCGATCTCGGCCCGCTCGGGCCGGGTATCGAGGTCGATGGCCATCACTGCGCTGTCCCCCGCCGGCAGCGTGTCGGCCGTCGCCAGCAAGCAGCGCGCGCTGGCGTCCAGCAGCACCTCGGCGATGCGCGCGGCGGGATAGGCAGGATCGAGCGGCAGGTAGGCGGCACCCGCCTTCATCGCTGCCAGCGCGGCCACGATGAGCTCGACCGACCGATTGAGCAGCAAGGCCACTCGGTCCCCGGGAACGACGCCCCGCCGCACCAGCAGCCGTGCGAGCTGATTGGCGCGCTGTTCGATGTCCCGATAAGTCGTGGCCGCGCCGGCGGCAGCGACGGCGAGCCGACCGGGATGGCGCCGTGCCGCTTTCGCAAAGCGCTCATGCACCCCGCCACGCCATGCGAACGCACGGACCGGGCCATGCCCGGCGGCGACGTCGGCCCGCTCCTGCGCCACGGTGAGCAACGGCGCCTCGGAGATGCGGCCGCCAGGCGCCCGCGCCATCGCCGCTAGCAGGGCCTCCAGATGTCCGACCAAGCTGCGCGCCGTCTCCGCTTCGAACAAATCGGCGTTGTATTCGAGCTGCCCACTAAGGCCGCCCGTGCCGTCCGGCCAGAGATCACAGCGGAGATCGAACTTTGCCGCGACCGATCCGGCCGGCAGCGGCGTGACGCTTTGGCCGTGCAGCGCCGTTGCACCAACCTGGCCTTGCAACTGGAATGTCGCCTGGAACAGCGGATTGCGGCTCGGGTCCCGTTGCGGCCGCAGCTCCTCGACCAGACGCTCGAACGGTAGGTCCTGGTGCGTATAGGCGGCCAGCGCCATCTCGCGCGTGCGGGCCAGCGCCTCGCGGAACGTCGGGTCGCCGGACAGATCACCGCGCATCACCAGCGTGTTGACGAAAAAGCCGATGAGCTTCTCGAGTTCAACACGCTCGCGCCCGGCGACGGGACAGCCAATCGCGATATCTTCCTGGCCGGTCATCCGGTGCAACAGGACTTGGAATGCCGTAAGCCCAGCCATGAACAGGGTCGCGCCCTCGGCCTCGCACAGCGCCGAGAGACCGCGCACGACGACGGGCGGCACCGAGATTGGTATCGAACCTCCGGCAAAGCTCGGCAGCGCCGGGCGTCGGCGATCGGCGGGCAACTGCAGCGCCTCCATCCCGGCAAGCCGCTGCGTCCAGAAGGCGAGGCTCGCATCGAGCTCTGAACCGCCGAGCCGGTCCCGCTGCCAGACCGCGAAGTCTAGGTACTGGATGGGCAGCGGTGGCAGCGACAAGGGGGCGCCACGCGCAAAAGTCTCGTAGAGCAGGCCGAGTTCGTCAAAAAAGACGCGCATCGACCAGCCATCGCAAACGATGTGGTGCATCGCATACGCCAGTACGTGATCCGCCGGGCCAAGCCTGATCAGCACAATGCGCAGCAGCGGTCCGCGCGCGAGCTCAAACGCTTGGGTGGAAAGCTCGGTGACGATCCGCGCAACCTCACGGTCCGCTCGCGGCGCATCGAGGGCGGTGAGGTCGACGAGCGGCGTTTCGATGGTGAGCTCGGCCGCAACCCGCTGGACCGGCGCGCCTTGCACGAGATGGAACGTGGTGCGCAACGCCTCGTGCCGGCGGACGATCTCGTTCACCGCGGGGTGCAGGGCCGCGACATCCATCGGATACGAGATCCGAATTGCGCTAGCCTCGTTGTAGGCGGGGCTGCCCGGCAGCAGCTGCTCGAGGAACCAGAGCCGTTGCTGCGCGTGGGAGATCGGACCGGAGCGCCCAGCGGCGCGCCGCCCGTCGAGAAGCTTTTGCAGCAAGGCCCGCTTGGTAGCAGGGTCCATCGCGCGCAGTCTCGCAGCGAGATCGGTCATGTCGACATGGACCCTAGCGCCGTCCGCGGCACGAGGTTAGCCGAGGCCGAAAGGTCTTCGCCGATCAGATCGGTGATCCTCGAGCCGGAACTGAACGCGAAGAAGTGGTCGCCCTGGAAGAACCGCGTGCGGAAGGCCTTGGTCGTCTCGCTTGCCCAGGCGAGAACATCGGCGACCGGCACGGCCGCGTCTTGCAGGCCGCCGAATGCCGAGATCGGCACCGAGATCGGTGCCGACGACGTTGCAATATGTGTCTCGAGCAGCCGGAAATCATGACGCAGCGCGGGCATCGCTGCGGACATCAGGTCCGGGTAGCGCAACGCCTCCTCCGGCACGCCATTGAAGGCGCGGAGCTTGGAGAGGAACGCTTGGTCATCCAGATCATGGATCGGCTCACGCTTCGGCAAGCGCGCTGCACGGGCCCCCGAGACGAACAGGCGGAGCGGCAGTGGCGCATGCGCGCGTTCGAGTGCACGCGCGACCTCAAAGGCCACGATCGCGCCGAAGCTGTGACCGAAGAAGGCGAATGGTTGTGTCCAGATCGGCGCGAGGTCATTCCGGATCGCTTCGACCAAGTCCGCGAGCGTCTCGAAGCCCGGCTCGCCCCAGCGGGTCTCGCGTCCGGGATACTGTAGGGGGCAGATCTCTACGCTTCCAGAGTCGGACGCAATCCGCTTGGAGGGGTTCCAGGCGGCGAAGGCCGATCTGCCGCCGCCGGCATAGGGGAAGCAGAGCAGACGGATGCTTCGAGCGCCGTTCGTGGCCTGTAGGCACGCATAGCCCTCGGACGGCAATGCACCGATGCCGGCCCATAACCGGACGCGACCGTCAGCGCTCTCTGCGCTGGCACCGGCGGTCTGCAGGTGCGCGGATACACCCACGGCACCGGTCGGACCGCGCCTTCTGTTGGGACGCGTCATGATCATCCTCCATCAGACGCGGCTACGACAACCTTGCCGATCCGTCGCGCAATGCGAACGAACGCCTTGACGCCCTCGCCCGGGCGCTACGGCAGTCAGCCGGCAGCGACGACCGATGGACATCGCCGCCGGCTATCAGCCAAGGCTGTGTGTGCCCATCAGGAACCGAGCGACGCGAAGAAGTCGCTTACTCCCTGAAGGTAGGAGGCCAGGGTCGCTGGATCTGCGTAGGTGCCATCGGGGCCTGTGTAGCCACCGTTGGCGTCGAAATACCCGCCACCAGCGTCGGAATACCCTCCAAATGCGTCGTAATAACCGCCACCGGAGTCCAAATACCCGCCGGAGGAGTCCAAATACCCTCCTGAACTGTCTGAATATCCGCCAATGGCGTCGTAGTATCCGCCTAGCTCATCGGCGTAGCCGCCCATTTCATCGGCGAACCCGACAGAGCCGTTCATAGAGCTGCCGGTCATCCCTGACAGCGCTTCCGCCATGTCGCTGATACCCTGATAGTATACGAGAGCCAGTGTCTCTGGATCCATTTTGGAACACTCCTGTTCTGCGTGTGTCACCAAATACGACTGAACCAAGCTTCATCTTGCAAACCTGTCGAAGGCTCGCCAGATTGATGCGTCAGCACCCTCGACACGACGATCAATATGCGTCGGTATGTAACGCTTTCATGGCCCCGCGCTCCCTGCAATCAATTTAATGTTACAATGGGAGTAATTGCCGCGACGCGTGCCCGGGACGCTAGGGTCTGTCCCCATTGCGTTGGTTACGGCGGTTCTGATTCAAGCTCCCTTGGAGGGCATGGATCTTAGGCGAGATGTTTTGGCTGAACGACCTGCAATGGGCGGCGATCGAGCCGTTGCTGCCGCATCTTGGCGGCAAGCCGCGGGTCGATGATCGGCGGGTGATCAGTGCCATCCTGCATCGCTACCGCGAGGGCCTGCGGTGGCGAACGATTCCGACGGAATACGGCCCGCGGACGACGCTGTTCAATCGTTTCAACCGCTGGAGCGAGCGCGGGCTCTGGCAGCATTTTAGTCGCCACGCTCGCGGCCTGCGACGACCCGCCCGTGGTCGCCATGATGGACAGCACGGCCATGCGCGCGCACCGCTCGGCGGCGGGCGCAAAAGGGGGCAGCAGAACCAGGGCATCGGCCGCTTGCGCGGCGGCCCCACAACCAAGCTCCACGCGCTCGCCGATGGCCAGGGCCGGCTCTACGCCCTGATGCTCACACCAGGTCAGAGCCCCGACATCCATGGCGCGCGCCACCTCCTCGCCAGTACCGCAGCGCCCAGCATGCTGATCAGCGACAAGGCCTACGACGCCGATGACCTGCGCCAATTCCTGGCAGCCCAAGGCACCACGGCCGTCATCTCGCCGATGCCCAACCGCATCAACGAGCCGGCCTTCGACGCTATAACTTACAAGCAACGAAACCAGATCGAGCGCGCCTTCTGTCGGCTCAAGGATTGGCGCGCCATCGCCACGCGCTACGACAAGACCGCTCGCAACTTCCTCGCCGGCATCTGCCTCGCTCTCGCCGTCAGTCAGGGGATGAGATGAGTCCAGATCCTAATGCAACTCTCTCCCGACACGAACTGGTGATGGCGGGGAGTTATCTGGTAGCCCCACCTGAGCCGCTTGTTTAAGGGCCAAAATCCGGACGGCGGGTGAACACGACGGCCTTGATGGCGCGACGCCACGTGCCCGGCAGATTGTTCAGCGGGATCTCGCCAGCCGGCGGCTGGGTCGCGCTGCCGGGTTGGGCAACCTCGTAATTGCCGCTGGGGTCAGCAAAGATTTTAATCCCGAACAATGCCTCCATCTTCGGAAGCGAGGCCGTGACGGAGAAGCTCCCGCCAATACCCGGACCGACCTCGATGCCAGCCGCCGAGAGCGCCCGGCGTAGTTCGGAGGTTACGCCGGACGGTGCGAATGGTTCGAGGATGAGCTGTGCGGAGAAGGTTTCTGGCATAATCGTTCCCCTCATATGCTGCGTAGCCGAGGTACTGCAGAGTGCCCCGCAGGCGCATGGGGCGGCCAGGTTTTTTTCACGCAAACGAAACTTGTCTGGGAGCGTCCGAACAGCGTATGGTCCCCATCCATCGAGTAGCCGCACTTGAATTTGGCCTGTCTCAGTGATCCCGGCGGGTGTTAGCCGATGAACACAGTTGATGGAGCGGAATGTGGCCTTACCTGACATGATCTTCGCTCAGGCCTCACCGCTGTCTGTCGGCGGACGTTCCCTTTTCGACACAAGGCAGCCGCCGCCGATGCGTCGCATGGTCGGGTCCTTTCGGTCGCATCCCGCTATGATCGCGGAGGCGCGCGAGCGCCTGCTTGAGGCGGGCTTCGAGGTGTTGCAGACGACGCAGCTCACCATCAATATCGGCGGCACGCCCGACACGTTCGAACGGGCACTCCGTACAAAGATCGTCGAGCGCGAGTTCCCGACGGTCAACGGGCCGACGACAACCCACCTCGACTCGCCCGACACCGAGCTGGCAGGTCTCATCTCCACTTTTGGCACGCCGCTCGGGAGAGCGGTCGAGGGAATTGCCCTTGAGGTGCCGCGGCGGCTGTTCCAGCCGGACCCGAACCCCCCGCGCCCCGATTACTGGCACCTGCGGCCGCCGGAAGATCTCGTGAACCACTGCAACGCGCGCATCGCGCACGTGATGGGTATCACGGGCCAAGGCGTACGCGTCGCCATGGTCGACTCGGGCTGGTATGCCCATCCTTACTTTGCCGCCCGCGGCTATGCCGTCGCGCCCGTGACGCTCGGCCCGGCGGCGAGCGATCCCGAGCACGATGAGAGCGGTCACGGCACCGGCGAATCGGCCAACATTCTGGCACTCGCCCCCGAATGCCAGCTCCTGCCGGTGAAGATGAATTTTGTGAACACGATCGGCGCCTTCAACGTGGCGGTCGCGATGCAGCCCGACATCATCACCTGCAGTTGGGGCTCGCACACCCCATTCGCACTGACTGCCGCCGACTTCGCGCTTGCCGCCTCTATCTCGGCGGCCGTTGCCAGCGGCATAACCGTGATTTTCTCGGCGGGCAACGGCCATGCGGGCTTTCCGGGTCAGCATCCAGAGGTCATTTCCGCGGGAGGCGCATTCCTCGACGCCGACGGTTCCGTCCAAGCGTCGAGCTACTCGAGCGGCTTTATGAGCCCGGTTTATCCGGATCGTTCCGTACCCGACCTGTGTGGCCTGGTCGGGATGCGGCCCAAGGCGGTCTACATCATGCTCCCGGTCGAGCCGGGTGACCAAATCGACACCGGAAATTCGGGCGGCGTCTTTCCCGATGGGGACGAGACCGCGCCGGACGATGGGTGGGCAGGGTTCAGCGGCACATCGGCCGCCGCGCCGCAACTCGCTGGGGCTGCGGCGCTACTGAAGCACGCCTTCCCGGATATTACTCCGGATGGCGTGAAGGCGGCGCTGGTCGGCGGTGCCCGAGATGTCACTGCGGGGAGTTGCAGCCCGGTGCCGCAGTTGCACGACGGCCTTCCAGCCGAGCCGGGCATTGATGTCGCAACCGGATCGGGGCTGGTTGACGCGATGGCCGCGCTCGGGATTGCTTACGTGTCGGCGACAACCGAACCGGTCGCGGTCGCGGCCGATGCGCCGTTGCTGCAAAGCGCCTACCTACGCGGCATAGCCGACGGTGTCGCCATTCTGGCGATAAGCGGAGGCGCGTGGGACGCTTGATCGAACACCAGGCCCAAGCTTAATCCGGCAGACCGCAGAGGTTCACGGCATGACAACTCGACCACGGCCCCGACGAGCTGGCCCCGAGGAACGAGGACCGAGCATGAGCGATAGCCCGGCACCTGAGCCTGCTCCGGCTGAGGAGCCGGTAACAGAAAATGTGGCACCCTGCGACATCGCAGAGGCCGCCGACCAGCCTCGCGAGCTGGCAGCACAGGAGATTGCGCCGGCGACCGAGCGCCCGGTCCCGTCACGGCGTCCGTTGCAGAGTCTGAACGAGGCCGCATCGGGCGCAACCGTGCCGCCTACGAATGCGGCGGCAACATCCGCCTATGTTCTGACCGTGGATAATGCGACTGGGAACGTGACGGCATTCGAGCACCTCGACCAAGAGACCGGTGAGCGCCGTCCGCTATCCAACGAGGACTATGCTCTGGCCTTGACTTACGCAGCCGTCGGCACGCCCGGTAGCCTCGCCGCGGCAGGACCGGGACTGTCCGTATTGGCCGCACAAGCTTACTACGCGGGCGTTCTCGATTACCTCAACGCGTTGACTCGGATGGCCAAAGCACCAAGCTGAAAGCGCCCGGCCAATCGCTGTCGCCGGTGCAATCTCTACATCCTCACGATGGATGCCTGGTCGCGGGATGGCTGCCTCCGACCAATCTTCTGCCGCATGCGCCTTCAGCGTCATCGAGTAGCTGCGACAGTGTGTGCGCTCGGCGCGTGATGCGGTCGAGACGAGCCGCGACGAGCACCGCGCCCAGCTGCCGGCACTTCAGCAACGCCGCCTGAAAGCCAGACCGCCGGTCGTCCTTCCCGCTGGCGATGTCGGAATGCTCGAGACCAGCGTCCAGCCCTGGCTCGCCACGAAGGCCCGCACACTGGCCTGCTGGGCCTCTAGCCCCAGCCCGCTCTGCGCCAACACGGCGACGGCCGGCACATCGCCGCGCTGTTCACCACAGACGAGAATCGTG
>JAQGHZ010000691.1 GCA_028291485.1 Rubritepida sp.
CCGGTGACGGCGGCGATGGTCATGCCCACGCCGAGCAGGGTGGAGAGCGGCCCCGCCTCGCCGTACATCGGCATGGAGAGGTAGATGATGTCGGGCTTCACCGCCCGCACCTCGTCATAGGTGAGGCCGAGGCGCTCCATCGCGCCGGGGCCGAAATTGTTGCTCACCACATCCGACTGCGCGATGAGCTTCAGCGCGATCGCATGGCCCTCCGGACTCTTCAGGTCGAGCGAGATCGACTTCTTGCCCGTGTTGCGCGAAGCGAAGTAGCCGCTGCGGTTGGTGCCGGCCACGCCGTCGCGGAAGGGCCCGCCGCGGCGCACCGGATCGGGCCGAGACATGCTCTCGATCTTGAGCACCTCCGCGCCGAAGTCGGAAAACACCTTGGTGCCGAAGGGCCCCGCGCCGGCCCAGGTCAGGTCGGTAAAGCGGATGCCGTTGAGGAAATCGGGTTTCATGCCCTGGGACTCCTGGACGAGTGATGCGGGGAGGGCCTTCGAGTAAAAGGGTCCAGGGACCTAAGTCCCTGGTGGGGGAGCGCGAGGGGGCAAAGCCCTCTCGCATCGGCCAGCGCTTCCATCGCTAGTGCTGCCCGAGCGCCGGCGCCGGCGAGACGGACCAGACCGGCTCCGACATCTTGTAGGGCGCCCCTGGAAAGCGCGCCCCGCCCTCCCCCATCGGCACGAAGTAGTCGCGCCAGGCGAGCTGCTCGTCTTCCAGCACGTCGCGCACGCGGGCGACGGGGGCCATGACGATGCGGCGCTTCAGCGCGTTCTCGACCAGCTCCTGGCGGGTGAAGTCCCGCGTGAACGCCTCGAAGATCGGCTGGAACTCCGCGCGCGCCGCCGGCGTGGAGCGATAGGGGCGGCTGAGCCATTTGGCGTCGCTGAACGGCACGAAGGAGGGGTGGTTCACCTCGCCCATCCAGGCCACCAGCGACTTCCAGGAGACGCCGGTGGTGGGCGGCGACGCCAGGAAGACATGGCCGTCGCGGCAGGCGTAGATGTTCTCACTCGCGTCGCGCGTGCCCTCGCCCGCGCGGTGCGAGACGCGGCGCTCCAGGTCCCAGACCTGGATGGCGTTCTGCAGGGAATGCGCGATGCATTCCTGCGCGGAGATGTCGAGGATGTGGCCGCGGCCGCGCGTCTCCGAATCGAGCAGCGAGACGGCGATGGCCACACCGGCATAGACCGAACAGATCATCGCCGATTGCCCGCCCGGCAGGCGCAACGGCGGCTCGCCGCCGCGGCCGGTCATCCAGGCGATGCCGCCCGCCGCCTGCAACGTCAGGTCGGAGGCCGGCGCGTCCTCGAGCGGGCCGCCCAGCCCATAGGGCGAGACATGGGCGATGACCGAGGTGGGGTTGAGTTCCCGCAGCCAGGAAATCTCGGCGGCGGCCAGCGGCCCGCCACGCTCCAGCACCACGATCTGTGCCTCGCGCGCGAGGTCGGCGAGGCGGGCGCGCCCCTCGTTGCCGGCGAGGTCGAGCACGAGGCTCTGCTTGCTGGCGTTGAAGAAGGCGAAGGCCTCCGCGCCGCCGGGCCGGGCGGCGGTGTCGCGCGCGCGGTCGGGCAGGCCGCCCGGCGGCTCGATGCGGATCACCTCGGCGCCCAGATCGGCGAAGAGGCGCGTGGCGTAGCGCCCCAGGTCATGCGTCATGTCGAGGATGCGAATGCCCGAATAGGGGCGGAAGGCGTCCGTCATGCGGCGGCTCCTTTGGAGGGGGGTGCGGGGAGCGGGCGGCGCGGGATCCGTGCGCTCATATAATTTATATTTCGCCCGCCTGCCGATTTCGTGAGATGGGAGGCGGCGGCCGGCTGGCTTAAGCCCACCGCGGATTTCCCGACGAATCGGAGACGGCTGGAATGGCGTTCGAGACCAAGCAGGATCAGGTGGCCGAGATCCTGCGGGAACGGATCATCGCGGGGGTCTATCCCCGCGGCACGAAGATGAAGCAGTTCGACATCGCCCAGGAGCTGGGCGTCTCCATCACCCCCGTGCGCGAGGCGCTGCACATCCTGGAGGCCGAGGGCTTCGTCGAGGGCGCCTCCCACAAGGGCCTCACCGTCCCGCTGGTCGTCCCTGAATCCGCGCGCGAGATCTTCGACCTCCGGCTGATGCTGGAACGGGATCTCACGGCCCGCGCGCTGGAGCGGATGGATGCGGCCACGCTCGCGGAGTTGCGGCGCAGCCAGGTGATCATCGCCGCCATCGCCGGCGGGCAGGACCGCCTCGCCAGCCGGACGGAGAACTACCGCTTCCACTTCCGGCTCTACGCGCTGGCCGGACGGCCGCAGACGCTGCAATTCACCCGTGTGCTCTGGGCCAAGTATCCCTTCATCAGCCAGGAGCTCGGCGGGCGGCGCATGAAGCACGTCGGGGAGCACGAGGTCTTCCTGCGCCACATCGAGGCCGGCGAGATGGACCTCGCGGTCGAGGCCATGGTCGCGCATATCCAGAGCGGCTGGAACGACCTCCGGGCCGACTTCGCCACAAGAACCGCCGCGCAGTAGCATCACGGCCTCAGCGCCGTTCCGGCGCGAGCCAGACATCGCGCAGGTCCTGGTAGATCATGTGGGTGGGCGCCATCGACCAGCCCTGGACGCGGCTGTTCATCACCACGATGCGCTGCCACCACAGGATCGGCACCGTATGCGCCTCGGCCATGGCACGCGCCTCGAACCGGCGGACGAGCTGCTTGCGCTTGGCCTTGTCGATCTCCTCCGCCTGGGCGTCGAAGAGCGCGTCCAGCTCGCGGTCGGTGGCGCGGGCGACGGCCACCTCGGCGCGGTCGAAGGAGATGTACTTCACGAGCACGTTGGTCGGGTCGTCGCTGAACTGGGTGAAGCTGTCGATCATCACCTGGAAGTTCCCGCTGCCCTGCCCGGCGTACCAGGCGGCGAGCTCGACCTGCTGGTGCTCCACGCGCACGCCGATCTGGCGCAGCTGGTCCACCACGAAGATGCCGCAGGTGACGTAGGGCTGATGGTTGCGGTTCATCAGCGTGAAGGTGAGGTTCTCCGCCCCCGCCTCGCGCAGCAGCCGCCGCGCCTCGGCGCGGTTGGCCGCCATGTCGCGGCCGTAGCCCGGCCACTGCTCCATCTCGGCGCGCGTGGCGGACCATTCGCTGCCCGGCCGCACCATGCCGCCGACCTCGCCGAGCTGGGAGATGCGCATGAGCGAGTCCGAGCCGCCCCAGCGGTCCAGCGCCAGCGAGAGCGCGCGGCGGACGCGCACGTCGTTGAAGGGCGGCTTCTCGTTGTTCATGGTGAGCAGCATGTGCAGCATCCAGCTGCTTTCCTGCACCCGCGCGTCCTGGCCTAGCGCGCGCACGATGCGGTCGCGCTCGTTCGGCGTGAAGCCGCGGAACTCGGCCAGGATCTGCCGGCCCGAGAGCGCGTTCACCATGGCCGAGGGCGACATGGTGATGGCGCGGAAGCCGTCGAGATAGGGGCGCCCCTCGCGGAAATAGCCATCGAAGCGCTGGCCCACCCAATGCGAGCCGGCGACATGCTCGACGAAGCGGAAGGGCCCCGTGCCCATGACGTTGCGGACCGGAAAGTTCGGGTCCTGCGCCAGCCGCGCCGCGCTGAAGATCGAGTTCCAGGGCGAGGCGAAGGTGTCCATGATGGACGCATCGACCTTCTTCATCTTGAACACGACCGTGAGCGGATCGGGCGTCTCGATCGCGGCAATCTGCGAGAAGGCCGGCTGCCGGTTCGAGGTCACCGGCGGCACGGGCGCGATCATGCGCTGGTAGCTGGCGCGCACGTCCTCGGAGGTGAGGATGGTGTCGTCATGGAAGCGCACATTCGGGCGCAGGCGGAAGGTGTAGGTCAGCAGATCGGGCGCGGCTTGCCAGTTTTCCGCGACATCGCCGACGATGTTGGGATAGTTGCCCGGCTCGTAGCAGAGCAGCGTCGAGTAGTGCGGCGCCACGCGGTGCATCACGGCGAAGGTGCCGGTCTGGTGCAGATCGTAGGTCGGCGGCTCGGCCGCGACGGCGAAGGTCAGTGTGCCGCCGCGCTGCGGCGTGCCTTGGGCGAAGGCCGCGCCGGACAGGGCGCCGAGGCCGGGAATGGCGAGCACCGCACGGCGGGAAACGTCTTGCTGGGTCATGGTCGGACTCCCCTGGGATTTCTTCGTTCTTGATGAATCAGCTGTTGAACTTGGGATCGAGCCAGTCGCGCAGGGAATCGCCGAAGAGGTTGAAGGCGAAGACCGCGAGCGAGATGGCAAGGCCCGGGAAGAGGATCATCCAGGGGGCCTCCTGGTAGAAATTCGAGCTGTCGCCGGCGAGCATCAGCCCCCAGGCCGGCTTCGGCTCGGAGACGCCCAGGCCGAGGAAGGAGAGCGACGCCTCCAGCAGGATCGCCTGCGCGACATAGGCCGTCAGCAGGATCAGGAAGGGCGCGAGCACGTTCGGCGCCATGTGGCGCAGGATGATGTAGCCCGAGGAGTAGCCCCCTGCCCGCGCCGCATCGATATAGGGCATCGCGCGCACCGACAGCGCCGCCGAGCGGACCACGCGGGCCGCGCGCGGGACGATCGGGATGGCGATGGCGAAGATCAGGTTGAGGTCGATGCCGGCCAGCGAGGTCTTGCCCATCACGGCCACGACGACCAGCGCGAGCACGATGATCGGGAAGGAGAGGATCACGTCCACGAAGCGCTGGATGATGAGATCCGCCAGCCCGCCGAAATAGGCCGAGGCCGTGCCGAGCAGCCCGCCCAGCGTGCAGCCGATGAAGGAGGAGAAGAAGCCGATGGTGAGCGCCGTGCGCGCGCCGTAGATGATGCGCGTCAGGATGTCGCGGCCGAAGGCGTCGGTGCCGAAGGGATGCGCCCAGGAGGGAGCCTCCAGCATGGCGGCGAAGTCGATCGTCTCGGGGTCGTAGGGCGCGATCATCTCGGCGAAGACGGCGGCCGTTCCCATGGCCAGGATCACGAAGAGGCCGGCCGCGCCGAGCGGCTGGGCCACGATGAAGGCCAGCACCGGATTGCGGCGGCGCGGCCGGTCCAGGGCAGCAGCAGGCAGGGTGGTGGCGGTGGTGACAGCGGACATGGGCGGCGCCCCTCAGCCGTAGCGGACCCGGGGGTCGAGCACGCCGTAGAGCATGTCGATCACCAGGTTCATGAAGACGAAGACCAGCGCCAGCAGCATCACCAGCGCCTGGATCAGGACGAAGTCGTTGCGCGAGACCGCATCCACGAAGAGCCGGCCGATGCCGTTCAGGTTGAACACCTGCTCGGTGACGACGAGCCCGCCGATCAGGAAGGCGAACTCCAGCCCGATCACGGTGATGGCCGGCAGCAGCGCGTTGCGCATGGCGTGGCGCGAGACCACCAGCCGCTCGAACACGCCCTTGGCGCGGGCGGTGCGGATATAGTCCTCGCGCATCACCTCGACGATGGAGGAGCGCACCATGCGGGCCACCACGGCGGCGTAGCGGTAGCCCACGGCCAGCGCCGGCCAGATGAGCTGCGCCATGTTCTGCAGGGGGTCCTCGAAGAAGGAGGTGTAGGTGACCGGCGGCGACCAGTGGAAGACGTTCAGCAGCAGCAGGATCACCAGCATGCCCAGCCAGAAGGAGGGCACGGCCAGCCCCGCGATGGTGAAGATGCGCACCGCGTAGTCGATCCAGGTGTCGCGGAAGAGCGCGGAGATCGTTCCCAGCGGGATGGCGATCAGCACGGAGATGATGGCCGCCATCACCGAGACCTGCAGCGTCAGGCCGATGCGCGTGCCGATCTCCTCCCTCACGGGCCGGCCGGTCCACATGGAATTGCCGAGGTCGAGGGTCACGAGCCCCTTCATCCACTCCGCGAACTGCACGGGCAGCGGCTTGTCGAGGCCGAGGCGGGCGCGCTCGCGCTGCAGGATCTCCTCGGTGACGTGGCCGCCATCGGCGCGCAGCTTCACCTCGACCACGTCGCCGGGAATGACGCGGAG
>JAQGHZ010000714.1 GCA_028291485.1 Rubritepida sp.
TTCGGTGACACTGGGGTTAACCTTGCATCATCAAACCGGCGAGGCGCGGCTGTGGTTCGACATTGGCCATGGCCGCCCGACGGGCCCGCAGCAGCAGGTGGTGGAGATGGAGAGCACCCCCTGCCGCTTTGGCGGGCGGCGTTGGTGGTGGGTCTGCCCAGCAACAGGCCGGCGCTGCGCCACGCTCTACCTGCCGAACGGAGGAAAGCAGTTCCTGAGTAGGGGCCGGGGCGCCTACCGGCTCGCCTATTCCTCGCAGCGAGAAACCGAGATGACCCGCACCCACCGCCGGTTGGCCCGGTTGGTCGGGAAGCTGGGGGGCGAATACGGCCGGCCTGATGACCCGCCGCCGGACCGGCCAAAATGGATGCGGATGCGTACCTACGACCGGTTGCTGGCCGAATGGGAGGATCAGGTGGAACTGCTGGACGAGATATTCGTGGCGGACATGGAGCGGCTGACGACCCGGATGCAGCGCTGGCGGTGACCTCCCCTGATAGACAATCCGGCGTCGCGGCCGCCCGAAGCCTCTGAAATACCGTCAATCCGTTCAGCGCGGAATTCCGCCTCGATGCGGCGTAGGGGTCAGGAGGCCAGGGGCTGCCAGCCCGGCAGCAGATGCGGGTCCTGGCCAGGAACCAGAAGGACACCCCGCTCGGTGAGGTAACTGCCGTCCGGCCGAAAGATGTTCGCCTCGCCGATGCCGAAGCGCTCCATGCGGATCTTGGACGACCCGAAGAGCGGCACGTCATAGACATCGACGGTCCCCTCCGGGATGTCGCATCGCCCGATCAGTCGCGTTTCGCCGGTGTCCTTAGAGAAGACCTTCATACCTGTCCGCCGCGTGGATCGCCTCGGCCTATTCCTCTCAAGGAGTGGGAATCAGTGTGGGAACGTCTGAATTGATGCCGCCAATGCTGCGGAAAACCTAGAACTGCAGTGGAGGAGAGATCCGCCGTGTCGGTGACGCCGCCAGCCACGGCCAGCAGCGCGTCGAGCCCCGTGTTGTCGATGATCGGGTAGAGGCCGGGCAGCCGCGCCTCGCCGGTCAGCAGCACGGAATTGTCCAGCAGGAAGGTGAGCAGGGCCGGATAGTCGAGGAAGACCTGCGGGCAGGGCAGGGCGCCGAGCTCGGGGAAGCCGGCCACGCGCGCATGGCCGAAGCGCTGCGGCGAGGAGCGGGCGGCGATGGCAAGCTGGGTCAAGGCGGGGCAGTCGAGGCCGGCGGGCAGGCCGCTGCCGGTCTGCGGTCCCCCAAGGGAGGCTCCCGGCGGCGGCGCGGCGGTGAAGCCCTGCGGCGGTGCGATCGGCATGGCGCCGCGCGGCTGCGGCAGCGCGACAGGCAGGGCTGGCGGGATGGTGGAGGTTTCCGTCTCGCCGCGCAGGGCGCGCTGCACCGTGGGGCTGGAGAGCCAGAGGATGTCGGAGAGCGCCAGGATGACGACATCGTCGCCCTCCGCGAGGGGCAGGTCGGTGCGGCCCTGCAGCAGGGCGGCGAGGTCGAAGGGCTGGAAGCGCCGGCCGCGGCTGCGGGCGTCGACGCGCAGCACCACGGCCATGCGGGCGTAGGGGTCGGGCCGGACGAGGCGGGAATCCGCCAGCAATCCGCGCAGGGTCGCGCCGCGCCCGCCCATGGCGCGCGTGGTCGGCTGGACGACGTGGCCCGACAGGCGGAGCTGCTGCGACTGCACGTCCGATCCGGGCTGGACCAGCAGCGCGTCGCCCCGGCGCAGCGGCGTGGCGAGGGAGATCTCCCGGAAGGCGCGGCGGCCCTCGCCGTCGGTGGTCTCCAGCAGGTAGCGGTTGCCGGTGGGGCGCAGCGCATCGCCGGCCAGCCGCAGCATGGTGCCGAGCTGCGCTTGCCCGCCCCCAGCCGGAAGCTCGTAGATGGCGGGGCGCGAGACCTCGCCGCCCAGCGCCACCACGCCGCCGCTGGGCGGCACCAGGATGCGGTCGCCCTCGCGCAAGGTGAGGTCGGGGGCCGCGCCCTCGCCGGCGATGACGGGGTAGAGGTCCACGATGCGGCGGCCGCCCGGCCCCTCGACGCGGACGGCGCGCAGCGTGCCGGATTTGCGCACGCCGCTCGCCGCGACCAGCGCATCCAGGACATTGGCCAGCGGCGAGAGCGGCACCACGCCGGGCCGCATCACCTCGCCGCCCACGAAGACCGTCACCTGCCGGAGCTGGCCGAGGGAGACGAAGACCTCGGATCCCGCGAGCTCGCGCTGGGCGCGGGATTCGAGCTCCGCGCGCAGGTCGCGCAGCGTGCGGCCAGCGGCGGCGATGGGCGGCAGGTCGGGCAGGAGCAGCATGCCCTCGCGCGTCACCCGCAGCGTCAGGTTCTGGCGCGAGCGGCCGCGGAGCGCGATCACCAGCTCGTCGTCGCGGCCGATCATGTAGTCGTCGGGCACGTTGCCGAAGGCGTTGCCGACGGGCGCGCCGCCGGGGCCGGACCGAAACGTGTCGTAGCCGAATTGCCGCAGCGGCTGGGTCAGCCGGTTGGCGAAGAACTGCTCGATCGGCGAGAGCGGGTCCTCGGGCGCGGCGGCCGCCGGCGGAGGAAGAAGCATTCCCGGTGGTGGCGGGTTCGCGCCGGGTGGTGGCGTCGGCGGCAGGGCCGGGCTGGTGCCGCCGAGCGGCCGGCCGGCCCCCGCATCGAGCAGGCGCTGCAGGATCTCTTGCTGCGCGCTCGGCGGCAGGCTCTGCAGGGCCGCGCCGCCGGGGAGGGTGGACGGCAGCGACGGAGGTGCGAGAAGGGTGGAAGGAAGGTTCTGCGCCCATCCTGTCGGCAAAAAAGCGATCTGGGCCAGCAGCAGGCACGCGACTGGAATGAGTCGCGAGGGCAACCTATGCGCTAGCACTAATCATTTACCTCATCCTGAGATTGTGGATTTGACCAAAATGCCTCCATGCTTGCAACCATGAGGGGTGCTCTGCTCTCGTATTCATATAATTGGGGCCTGCGGTTGGATGCGGTCATGCGCCTTGGCCCGCGGGCCTTGGCGCTTGCGCTGGTCGGGCGCGGCGCCTGGTCGCGCGCATGCGTGGCTGTGCGGCTACGGGACCGGCCGGTTCCGGCTGCCCTTCCAGCCCCGTCCGTGACGGTTCCCGCGCCCGGGGGCTTCGATCCCGCGCTCCCGGCGGCGCGACTCCGGCCGATGGCCGGGCCCGACATCCGTCCGGTCTGGGAGGCGAACCGCTGGGCGGAATTGCCCCGCCTCGCCCTGGCCGGCGAGGGCAGCCGGGTGCCGGAATTCCTCGCCGCCTGGTTCGCGGCCAATCCGCCCTATCGAGGCCCGAACTGGGGCTGCGGGCAGGAGGCCGCGCTGCGCGCGCTGCATCTCGCGCTGGCGGCGGCGCTGGCCGATGGGCGCCCCGATCGCGAGGCGATGCGCCTGCTGGCCCGCCGCATCGAGGCCAACCCCGCCTATGCGATGGCGCAGGACAACAACCACCCTGTCTCCGAGGCGGCCGGATTGCTCGTCTGCGGCCTGGCGGCGGGCGAGGCGCGGATGGCGCGGCGCGGCGCGCGCCGGCTGGACGCGGCGATCGCCCGGCTCGTCGCTGAGGATGGCAGCTTCGCCCAGCCGAGCCCGGCCTACCATCGCTTGCTGCTCGACGTGGTGTCGGTGGCGGAGTGGCTGCGGCGCCGCTGGTCCGGGCCGGACGCCGCGCCGCTCACGCTGGAGCGCATGGCGGCGGCGACGCGCTGGCTGCACCGTCTCGCCTGCCCGGAGACGGGCGCGTTGCCGCGCATCGGCCATCAGGACGGGTCCCATGTCGCCGACCTGTCCGAGGCCGGGCCGGACGATGCGCGCGCCAGCCTGGAACGCGCGGCGCGGCTCTTCTGCGGAGTCTCGGCCGGTTGGCGCGACGATCCGGGCTGTGCGGCGATGGGGCTGCCTGTGCCGGCCGGCACCCTCCCGGAATCCGGCGACTGGACCAGCCTCGGCTTCCTCGGGCGCCGCAGCGGCCGTGCGCGTGCGATCCTCCGCACCGGCCCGCTGCGCTTTCGACCCGGCCATGCGGACCTGCTGCACCTCGACCTCTGGGACGCGGCGGACAACCTGCTGCGCGACGGCGGCACCGGCGCCTACAACCCGGAGGACCCGGGCTGGATCCCCTATTTCCAGGGCGCCCGTGCGCATAACACCATCGGCTTCGACGGTGAGGACCAGATGCCGCGCCTCGGCCCCTTCCTCTTCACCCATTGGCCGGAGACGGGCGCGCTGCCCGATGGCGGCTGGCTGCGCGACTGGCGTGGCCGTTTCCACGCGCGCGAGGTCTTCGCCACGCCTGAAGGCTTCCGCGTCGAGGACCGGATCGACGGTCCCTTCCACGAGGCCGTGCTGCGCTGGCGGCTGGCGCCGGGCGACTGGTGGCCGACGCGCGATGGCGTCGAGGGTCCCGCGCGCCTGTCCGTCTCGGCCGACGTGCCTGTGGAACTCCGCCTCGTCGAGGGGCAGGAAAGCCTGGCCTATGGCGCGACCAGCCCACTGCCCGTGCTGGAGGCGCGCCTCGGCCCCGGCGCGACGCGCCTCACGACCCTGATCCGCCTGTCATGACGCTGGACGAGCTTCTGCGCGGGCTGTGGCGACAGGCCGGCCGGATCGCGCTGGCCGTGCTGCTGCTCTATGCCGGCGCGGCGACGATCGTCTGGAACTGGCCGCGCAGCTATGTCGCCTCGGCCATCGTGGCGCCCGCCGAGACCACCGGCATCGCCACCTCCGCGCTGCTCACGCCCGCGCCCTTCCTGCAGCCCTCGCTGCTCGACCAGCGGCCGGGCGGGAATTTTGCGGTGTACCTCGCCGCGCTGCGCGCCCCCGAGGCCGCCGAGGCGCTGGTCCGCGAGACCCGCCTGCCCGCCGAACTGGAGGCGCGCCGCGCCGCCCTGCCGCTCGGCCCGGTCCGCCGCGCCCTCGGGCTGCGCCTGACGGTGGACGCCGACGACGTGCTGACCTTCCTGGAGAAGAACTTCGCCGCCACGCCCTCGCTCACCTCCGTGACCTGGACGCTGGAGCTGGTGCACCGCGACCGCGCCACCGCGCTCGAGGTGCTGCGGCGCCTGCACGCCGTCGCCGAGAGCCGCGTGCGGCAGACCCTCGCCGAGCTGGCCGAGCGGCGCATCGTCGCGCTGGAGGCGCGGCTGCGCATCGAACCCGACCTCTTCCTGCGCAACACCCTCTACGAGCTGCTGGCGCAGCAGCAGCGCGCGGCGCTGGTGGTCTCGGCCGACGAGGCGGCGGCGGCGCGGCTGGTCTCCCTGCCGGTGGTGGAGCTGCGGCCTTCGGTGCCCAACCGGCCGCTGCTGCTGATCCTGCTGGCCCTCGCGATCCCGGGGGCCGTGGTGCTCTTCGCCGCCTGCCGGCTGCTGCTGCGCGGGCGCGAGGAATGGGCGCCGCCCATCGCGCCGCCCATTTGGCCCGCGCCGGCGCCGCGCCAGC
>JAQGHZ010000010.1 GCA_028291485.1 Rubritepida sp.
GGTAGCGCTGCTTCTGCTCGGGCGAGCCGTGCTTCAGGATCGTGCCCATGATGTACATCTGCGCGTGGCAGGCGGCGCCGTTGCAGCCCTCGGCGTGGACGGTCTCCAGGATCGCCGAGGCGGCCGATAGGCCGAGCCCCGCGCCGCCGAACTCCTCGGGGATGAGCGCGCCCAGGTAGCCCGCCTCGGTCAGCGCCGTCACGAATTCCGTCGGGTAGCCGCGCCGCGCATCGAGCTCGCGCCAGTACTCGCCTGGGAAGCGGGCGCAGAGCTTGCGCACCTCCTCGCGGATCTCGGCATGCGGGTCGGCGGTGAGAAGCGGCTGGTCCATGACATGTCCTCCAAGCGACCGCTTGTGCCACGCGGTCCCGGGCGCGCCAACATCGCTTGCCCGGCGACGGGCGCCTTTACCATCATAGGCCCGCATGCGGCAGGCATGCCAAGATGAACCCGCATGCCAAAGGCATGCCAATGTCCAGGAGGAAGCCCTATGAACCGACGCCATGTAATGGCTGCGAGCGCGGCCGTCCCACTGCTCGCCGCGACCGGCGCGCGCGCCCAGCAGTCCCCCAAGACCTACGTCCTGCTGCACGGCGCTTGGCATGGCGGCTGGTGCTGGCGCGACGTCGCCGCCGGCCTGCGCGCCCAGGGGCACCGCGTCTTCACGCCGACCCAGACCGGCCTCGGCGAGCGGAAGCACCTGATGTCGCGCGACATCACCCTCGACACTTTCGTGACCGACGTCGTGAACGTGCTGGAGGCAGAGGAGCTGCAGGACGTCATCCTCGTCGGCCACAGCTTCGGCGGCAGCGGCATCTCCGGCGCCGCCGACCGCGCACCGGAGCGCATCCGCCACCTCGTCTACCTGGACAGCCTCATGCTGGAGGGCGGGCAGAGCCCCTTCGGCATGCTGCCGCCCGAGGTCGTCGAGGCGCGCCGCCGCCTGGTGCGCGAGCAGGGGGAGGGCGTCTTCATCCCGGCCCCGCCGCCAGGCGCCTTCGGCATCCCGGACGGCCATGCTGGAGCCGCCTGGGTTCAGCGCCGGCTGACGCCGCATCCGGTGGGCACCTATGAAAGCCAGCTCACCCTGCGCAATCCGGTCGGGAACGGCAGGCCGCGGACCTACATCCACTGCAACGCACCCGTTTACGGCGCGCTCGAAGCCTCGCGGCAATGGGTGCGGCGGCAGCAGGGATGGAACTGGCAGGAGATCGCCACGGGACACGACGCGATGGTGACGGCGGAGCAGGAACTGAAGCGGATGCTCGCGGCCATCGGCTGAGGGAATGGGCTCCGCCCCCGTTCCTTCCCGGACCGACAGACGGACGGCGTGAGCGATATCACTCGCCACGCCGTCAGGCAGATCTCGCTGGGCCATGGTGAGCATCGAGCCAGGTGGCCCTTGATCGTGAGACCGGCTCTCACTCGCCTTGCTGGCGCCGCTACGCTACGCTGCTCGGCAGTCGATCAATAAAACCGTGGAGGAAATACGATGGTGACGCTGCAACGCTACTTGGCGTTCGCTTGGCTGTGCCTTGTGCTGCTCGCTCCCGGGGCTCACGCGCATACCCCCAGCCAGGCGCCGCATCAGAGCTTCGGCATGGGCGATCTGCGTCTGGAAAGCGGCGAGGTGATCCGCGACTTTACCATCTCCTACGTCACGCACGGTACGCTGAACGCCGAGCGCTCGAACGCCATCCTCATGGTGACCGCCATCAGCGGCAATCACCACCGGCTCGACTTCATGATCGGCCCCGGGAAGGCCTTGGACACGGACCGCTTCTTCGTGATCGCCACTGACGCGATCGGCAACGGGCTGACGACCTCGCCCAGCAACAGCCGCGCTCAGCCACGGATGCAGTTCCCCCGCTTCAACATCCGCGACATGGTCGCCTCGCAGCATCGCCTGCTGACCGAGCAATTCGGCATCAACCATGTCGTGGCTGTGATCGGCCCATCGATGGGCGGCATGCAGGTGCTGCAATGGGGCGTCAGCCATCCGGCCTTCATGGACAACCTGGTGGCCATGGTGCCGCTCGCGCGCACGCCGGCCTGGACGGTGGCCGTGCTCGACGCCAGCCGTCAGGCGATCATGCTCGACCCCGCCTGGAACCAAGGCAACTACACCGCCCCGCCGGAGCGCGGCATCCGCCTATGGCGCGACATCCTGAGCTTCCTCGCCGCGCGCGCGCCCGAGATGTACCGCGATCAGTTTCCCAACATGCCGCTCGAGGTGCTGCCCTGGCTGTGTGCGCAGGAGGCTTCGCTGATCAATGCCTTCGACGCCAATGACTGGCTCTACCAGACCTGGGCCTACGAGAAGCACGACATCGGCGCGACCCCGGGCATGAATGGCGACCTGGTGGCCGCCCTGCGCGCCATCCGTGCCCGGACCCTGATCCTGCATGGCACCGTCGACCTGCTCAATCCGGAATACGAGCCAATCGAGGCGGCACGCTTCATCCGCGATGTCCGCGTGGTGCGCATCAGCCCGGGCACCGTCACCGGTCATGCCTCGGCCGGCGGTGGCATCCCGGCGGATGTCGACTTCCTCAACCGCGAGGTCGGCGCTTTCCTGCGCCGGTAGTTGTTGGCCTGCCCGGTCGGCAGGGGGAAGGATCGTGTGGTTCTAGGGAAGGACCAGGCCCTCTTCACCCCGCCACGGGTGAACCTGCGGGTTTCACCGCCCCCTGGACCCACTTCAGTCGGCCTGGACGCGGTTCTCCGTCACCACCGCGCCCCAGGTGGCGATCTGCCGGTCCAAGAAGGCGCGCAGCACCTCGGGGCCGCCCAGCACCACGCGGGCCTGCTGCGTCTCGGTCATCGTCCTGTGCACGCGCTCGTCGGAAAAGCTCTCCTTCAGCGCCAAGCCCATGCGCTCCTGCATGGCGGCCGGCGTGCCGTGCGGCGCGAAGACGCCCCACCAGGCCTCGGCCTCGAGGCCGGGGAAGCCGCTCTCGATGGCCGTGGGCACGTCGCGCAGGGCGGGCAGGCGCTCGGGGCCGAACTGCACCACCGGGCGCAGGTTCCCGGCGGCGATCTGCGGCGCGACCAGTGCTGCGCTGCCGATCATCATCTCCACATGGCCGGCGACGGTGTCGTTCACCGCAAGCCCGCCGCCACGGTAGGGGAGGTGGGCCATGCGCGTGCCCGTGCGTGCCGCGAGCAGCACCATCGTCAGGTGGCCGAGGGTGCCGTTGCCCGTGCTGCCGTAGTTGATCGCGTCGGGCGCGGCGCGGGCGGCGGTCACGATATCGGCGAGGGTGCGATAGGGCTTGTCCGGCCGCACCGCGATCACATAGGGCGCGCCGCCGATCAGCAGCACGGGATCGAGGTCGCCCGTCAGGTTGAAGGGCAGGTTGGGCAGCAGCGCCGGCAGGGTCGCGTGGCTGTCGAAGGTGAGGAGCCAGGTGTTGCCGTCCGGCCGGGCCGTCGCCACCGCGCCCGTACCGAGCGAGCCCGCCGCGCCGCTGCGGTTCTCGACCACCACCGGCACGCCGAGGCGCTGGGTGAGGCCGGGCGTGGAGATGCGCGCCACCGCGTCCGTGCTGCCGCCGGCGGCGAAGGGCACGATGATGCGGATGGGGCCCGAGGGCCAGGTCTGGGCCTGGGCGAGGCCAGGGGCAGCCAACGTCGCGGCCAGCACCGCGCGGCGTGAGACGGTCATGTATCGTTTCCTCGTTCGTTCATTCGAGCTTTGCGCCCGTTGCTGCCACGATCGGGCGCCATTTGGCTACTTCGGCGGCCATGTAGTCCTGCGCCCGGGCGGGGGTCAGCGCGCTGCCGATCTCGAAGCCGTTCTCCGCCAGCTCGGCGCGGAAGGTGGCGTCCGCCATCGCGCCGCCGACCGCCTCGGCGAGCCGCGCGCGGATGAGCTCGGGCGTGCCGAGGGGCAGCGCGACGCCGAGCCAGAGCGCCGCCTCGAAGCTCGGCAGGCCCAGCGCCTCGGCGACGGTCGGCACCTCCGGCACCAGCGGGCTACGCTGCGCCGAGCAGACGGCGAGCATGCGGATGCGGCCGGAGCGGTGGTGCTCCAGCGAGGTCGCCAGCGAATCCGT
>JAQGHZ010000030.1 GCA_028291485.1 Rubritepida sp.
GGCGGCGCGCTCGGCCACCCGCTGGTCTATCTCCGCATCGAGGACACGCAGGTCACCTGCCCCTATTGCTCGAAGACCTATCGCCTGAAGGAAGGCGCCGGCGATGACGGACACCATTGACGGCCCCATGATGGAGGGGTCGGTGATCCCCTCGGCCGAGCCGAGGCCACCGCTGCAGTCTGGGCCGCCCGGCGATCCGCACCTGATCCTGATCGACGGCAGCGGCTACATCTTCCGCGCCTATCACGCGCTGCCGCCGATGTCGCGGCCCGACGGCACGCCGGTGAACGCCGTCTTCGGCTTCGCCCAGATGCTGGAAAAATTCCTCAACCAGAACAGCTCCAGCCACATCGCGGTCGTCCACGACAGCGCGCGCCAGACCTTCCGCAGCGACATCTACCCCGCTTACAAGGCCCACCGCCCGGAGCCGCCGGAAGACCTGATCCCGCAATTCGCGCTCATCCGCGAGGCGACCGAAGCCTTCGGTGTCGCGCAGGTGGAACTGCCGGGTTACGAGGCCGACGACCTGATCGCCTGCTACGCCAAGGCCTTCTAGGCCACGGGCGGCCGCGTGACCATCGTCTCCTCCGACAAGGACCTGATGCAGCTCGTGCGCGAGCGCGTCTGCATGCTGGACCCGATCAAGCAGAAGCCCATCCGCGAGCCCGAGGTCTTCGAGAAATTCGGTGTCGCCCCGAACATGGTGGCGCAGGTCCAGGCGCTGGCCGGCGACGCGACGGACAACGTCCCCGGCGTGCCCGGCATCGGCGTGAAGACGGCCGCCCAGCTCCTCACCGAATACGGCGACCTGGAGACGCTGCTGGCCCGCGCCGGCGAGATCAAGCAGCCCAAGCGCCGGGAATTGCTGCAGACCTATGCCGAGCAGGCCCGCATCTCGCTGCGCCTCGTGACGCTCGACTGCGACTGCCCCCTGCCGCTGCCGGTGGACCTGCTGGTCGCGCGCTCGCCCGAGCCCGTACGCCTCGGCGCCTTCCTGGCCGAGAACAATTTCCGCACCCTCCTGGCCCGCCTCGGCCTGGGCGATGGCGGCCCGCCCAACCGGCCTCGCCCCGTGGTGCAGCCGCACACCGATGAGCCGGTCGATCCGCTGGCGATCCCCTTCGGCGTCTATCACTGCGTCACGGATCTCGCCGACCTCCACGCATGGGTCGCCGAGGGCAAGGCCGCGGGCGTCATCGGCCTCGACACCGAGACCACCAGCCTTGATGCGCTGGCCGCCGAGCTGGTCGGCATCTGCCTCGCCGTCGCGCCCGGCCGCGCCTGCTACATCCCGCTGCGCCATGCCGGCGCGGACATGCTGACCGAGACGCCGACGCAGATCGCCCATGACGACGTGATCGAGGCGCTGCGCCCGCTGCTGGCGGACCCCTCCGTCCTCAAGGTGCTGCACAACGCCAAATACGACCTCGAGGTCCTCGCCAATCCGAAGAACGGCGCCCTCACGGTCTCGCCCATCGACGACACGATGATGATCTCCTACGCGCTGGAGGCCGGCGCGCATGGGCATGGCATGGACGAGCTCTCGCAGCTCCACCTCCGCCACAAGCCCATCGCCTTCGACGAGGTGACCGGCACCGGCCGCGCGCGCATCTCCTTCCACCACGTGCCGCTCGACCGCGCGACCTGCTACGCGGCCGAGGATGCCGACGTCACCTTGCGCCTCTGGCACACGCTGAAGCCGCGCCTGCGCGAGGTGAAGGCGCTGGCGCTCTACGAACAGGTGGAGCGGCGGATGATCCCCATCCTCGCCGCCATGGAGCAGGCCGGCGTGAAGGTGGACGGCGTCGAGCTCCAGCGCATCGGCACGGATTTCGGCGAGCGGCTGGTGGTGCTGGAGGCCGAGTGCCACCGCCTCGCCGGCCGCGTCTTCAACGTCGGCAGCCCGAAGCAGCTCGGCGAGATCCTGTTCGACGAGATGGGGCTGAAGGGCGGCAAGAAGGGCAAGACCGGCGCCTATTCGACCGACGCCTCCGTTCTCGAAGACCTCGCCGCGCAGGGCAACGAGCTGCCGCGCGTGGTGCTGCAGCACCGTCAGCTGGCCAAGCTGAAGTCCACCTATGTGGAGGGGCTCACGGCGCAGATCGCCGCCGATGGCCGTGTCCATACGGACTACTCCCTCGCGAGCACGAGCACGGGGCGTCTGGCGTCCACCGAGCCAAACTTGCAAAACATCCCGATCCGCAGCGAGGAGGGGATGAAGATCCGCCGCGCCTTCGTGGCGGGGCCCGGCCATGTGCTGATGAGCGCCGACTATTCGCAGATCGAGCTCCGCCTGCTCGCCCACCTCGCCGAGGTGCCGACCCTGCGCGAGGCCTTCGAGAACGGCGAGGACATCCACAGCCGAACGGCCGCGGAGATCTTCCACCTCGATCCGAAGCATGTGGACAAGGAGGCGCGCCGCCGCGCCAAGACCATCAACTTCGGCATCATCTACGGCATGAGCGCCTTCGGCCTCGGCGCGCGGCTGGGCATCCCCGGCGGCGAGGCGCGCGGCTTCATCGAGGCCTATTTCGCGCAGTATCCCGGCATCCGGAACGAGATGGAGCGCCTCAAGGACGAGGCGCGGATGAAGGGCTACGTCCTCTCGCCCTTCGGTCGCCGGCTGTGGATCCAGGATATCGGCTCCAAGGACCCCGTGCGCCGCGCGGGGGCCGAGCGCCAGGCGATCAACGCCCCCTTCCAGGGCGGCGCCGCCGAGATCATCAAGCGCGCCATGGTGCGCACGCCCCGCGCGCTCGATGAGGCAGGGCTCAAGACCCGCATGCTCCTCCAGGTGCATGACGAACTGGTCTTCGAGGTGCCGGAGGCCGAGATCGAGGCCGCCACGGCCACCATCAAGAAAGTCATGGAAGGCGTCGCCGAGCTGCGGGTTCCCCTGCTGGTCGAAGTGGGTCACGGTGCCTCCTGGGCGGAGGCGCATTGAGGCCATGTCTTCCAGTTTCTCGCGGGAGGAGAGGCGGATCCTCCTCTCCGTCTCCGGCGCGCATTTCGTCAGCCACCTGCATCTGCTGGTGCTGCCGCCCCTCTTCCCCATGCTGCGCGACACGATGGGCGTCTCCTTCCTGGAACTCGGCTTCGCGCTGACGCTGCTGAACGTCGTCACCTTCTTCACCCAGGCGCCGATGGGCCTGCTGGTGGACCGGCTGGGCGCGCGGCGCACGCTGGTCGCGGGGCTGCTGCTGGGGGGTGTCGCCTTCGTCGCGGCCGGGCTCGGCGGGAGCTACGCCTGGCTGCTGGTCGCCGCGGTGCTCGCGGGGCTGGCGAACAGCGTCTACCACCCGGCCGACTACGCGATCCTGGGCAACGCCATCGAGGACGAGCATGTCGGCCGTGCCTTCTCGCTGCACACCTTCGCCGGATACGCCGGCGGCGCGACGGCGCCCTTCCTCATGCTGGGCGTGGCGAGCCTCGGCGGCCTGACGAGCGCGCTGGTCCTGGCCGGGCTGCTCGGCCCGATCGCCGCCCTCCCGCTGCTATCAGAGGCGATGAACGAGAAGCCCGCCGCGCGCCGTCCCAAGGGCGAGGCGCGCGGGCCCCGGCTGCTCAACGCGGCCGTGATGTCGCTGCTCGTCTTCTTCACGCTGATCGCCTTCGGCAACACCGCGGTGCAGAGCTTCGCCGTCTCCGCCTGGGCGGCGGCAAGCGGCATCTCGCTGACATCAGCGAATGTCGCGCTGACCGCCTGGCTGGCCACGAGCGCCGCCGGCGTGCTGGCCGGCGGCCATGTGGCCGACCGGACCAAGCGCCACGGCCTCGTCGCGGCGATGGGCCTCGGCGCGGCGGCCTTCCTGATCCTGGTGGCAGGGCTGGGCGACCTGTCGCCGGTGCCGCTGACGCTGGTGATGGGCACCTCGGGCTTCCTGTCCGGCCTCATCATGCCCTCGCGCGACATGATGGTGCGGGCAGCGGCCCCCCCGGGCCAGGCGGGAGCGGCCTTCGGGCTGGTGAGCACGGGCTTCAGCGTCGGCGGAATCGTGGGACCGGTCGGCTTCGGCTGGCTGCTCGACCACGGGCAGCCGCACGCGATCTTCGTGATCGCCGCGAGCCTGATGGCCGGGGCGGTGCTCATGTCGCTGGTGCAGGAGCTGCGCCGCGGGCGGCGGATGGCGATGGTGCCGGCGGAATAGCTCCGCCGGTCTTCAGGATTGGGGGGCGTCGACCATGCTGCGAAACCTTTTCAGGCTGGTCGTCGCCGCACCTCTGCTGCTGCCCGGACTGGCGCACGCCACGCCGCTCGAGGACCTGAACGGCGCCTTCCGCTCCTCCTACCGCCTCGCGCAGGTCCATACGCTGACCCGGCTGCGCGCCACCGTGCCCGTCCTGGTGAACCGCTTCAGCCAGATCGCGCTCTACCGCCCCGGCGTGGCGCAGCCCGAACTCTTCGACGCCGACGAGGAGCTGATGCGCGAGACACGCGCCGTCGCGCATACCGCGGCTTCGCTCTACCTGCGGCTGGCGCCCTACGGATTCGGAACGCTCGATTCCGAGCGAATGGAATGGCTCGCCACCTTCATGGGGCTGATCCGCGGCGCGGAGGCCGAGGTCGCCGCCCGCACCGACCTGCCCGGCGATCTCAAACCCGTGCAGCTCGGCATGCTGGCGGAGGTGCGCGGCGCCGCCGAGCGCATCTACCTGCGCCGCGAGGTGGACGCAGCCACGCTGACCATCCTCGCCGCGACCGTCCGCGCCGCGACGGACAGGGGCTTCCACGTCGCGGTCGGCTCCACGCTCGAGCAGTTCCGCGCGCAGGCCGGACGCTGGCGGCAGCAATTTCCGGAGCTGGACTGGACCAACGCCGTCGCGGTCGTGATCGGCACGCACCAGCCGCGCGCGCTGTCCTGGCAGCGGCAGTTCTTCGACTGGATGCTGCGCGACGACCCCATCCGCGAGGACCGCGTGGTCTTCGCGGAGACGCTGGGCTTCCCCGCACCCATCGACGGTCCCGAGGGGCCCGACGACGCGCTGACGCTGCTGTCCTCGGTGATGCTGGACAAGGCGTTGGCCGCGGCGGTCCTTGGCGATCCCCTGGTGCTGCAATCGGATGCGCTGGGGCCGGCGGCGCGCGACATCATCCGCGGATGGCCGACGCCATGAGCCTGCGGGAGATCCGCAACTTCCACTACGCCGTCCTGCTCTGCGACAGGCTGGAGGCGACGCGCGAATTCTACCGCGACGTCCTGCAACTCCCCGTCGAGACCAATCGCGGCAACTGGGTCAGCTTCCGCGTCGGCGCGGCCCTGCTGAGCCTGCGCCGACGCGGCGTCTGGAGCGTCTGCGACGA
Source organism: Rubritepida sp. (assembly GCA_028291485.1). Lineage (GTDB taxonomy): Bacteria > Pseudomonadota > Alphaproteobacteria > Acetobacterales > Acetobacteraceae > Roseococcus. The sequence goes on from JAQGHZ010000030.1 coordinate 5,303, forward strand.
CGGGAAGGCCGTACCTGGATCGGCGGCGGTCCAGCTCGCCTTCCGGGTCCCGCCGCCGGCCGTCGATGCCTGCCACGCGGAGCTGGTCGCGAAAAGCGTGCCCATTCTCCGGGCGCCGACCGACCTGCCGGACTGGCGCCACCGCACGCTGTTCTTTCGCGACCCCGAGGACAACATCATCGAGATCTACGCGGAGTATCAGGTCAGCCGGCGGGAGCCAGCTTGTCCTGCGTCTTCGTCTCGAAGTCCGAAGCATCGTGGCGCTCGTGGAGCTGGCCCGCCGGATCGCCCTGAAGCCGGTTGACCATGCGCCCGCGCAGCACCGCCGGCCGGGCGTGGATCATGTCGGCCCAGCGATTCACGTTCTTATAGGATGGCGCGTCCAGGAACGCCGCGGCGTCGCCATAGCTCCAGCCCTTCACCAGCCCGCCATACCAGGGCCAGATGGCCATGTCCGCGATGGTGTAGTCGGGGCCGGCGATGAACTCGCTCTCGGCCAGCCGGCGGTCGAGCACGTCGAGCTGACGCTTCACCTCCATGGTGAAGCGGTCGATCGGATACTCCTGCTTGGTCGGCGCATAGGCGTAGAAATGGCCGAAGCCGCCGCCGAGATAGGGTGCGCTGCCCATCTGCCAGAACAGCCAGGAGAGGCATTCGGCGCGGGCCGCCGGCTGGGTCGGCAGGAAGGCGCCGAATTTCTCCGCTAGGTACAGGAGGATCGCGCCGGACTCGAAAACGCGGATCGGCTTCGGCCCGCTGCGGTCCAGCAGGGCCGGGATCTTGGAGTTGGGGTTCACGCCGACGAAGCCGCTGCCGAACTGCTCGCCCTCGCTGATCCGGATCAGCCAGGCGTCGTACTCCGCGCCCTTGTGGCCGAGGGCCAGCAGCTCCTCGAGCATCACCGTGACCTTCACGCCGTTCGGCGTGCCCAGCGAATAGAGCTGGAGCGGATGCTTGCCGACCGGCAGCTCCTTCTCCTGCGTAGGCCCGGCGATCGGCCGGTTGATATTGGCGAAGCGGCCGCCGCTGGCCTTGTTCCAGGTCCAGACCTTGGGCGGGAGGTATTCGGTTTCACTCATCTTTCTCGGGCCTCCAGGTGGTTACCATTTAGTTGGCCCTCCACCGTCGCTTGCCAACCCACCCCGATGCCTCAGCGCGGCCGCAACAGGGGACACTCGCTCTCGGCGGCGGGGCGATAGGCCTCGTCGCCCGGAATGGTCTTCACCACCTCCAGCAGGTCCCATTCGCCGCGCGACTGCGCCGGCGCCTTGGCGCGCATCAGATACATGTCGCGGATGATGCGGCCGTCCTCGCGGATACGGCCGTTCTTCGTCATGAAGTCGTTGATCGGGGTCGCGCGCATCTTCTCCAGCACCGGCTGGGTGGCATCGGTGCCGGCGGCCTTCACCGCGTTCAGGTAGTGCGTGACGGCGCCCCACATGCTGGCCTGGAACATGGTCGGCGGGCGGCCGTGAAGGCGGGCGAAGCGCGTCGAGAAGGCCCGCGTCTGGTCGTTCTGGTCCCAGTAATAGGCCTCGGTGAAGACGAGGCCCTGCGCGGTGTCCAGCCCGATCGCCCGCACATTGGTGAGCACGCAGAGCAGCGCGGCCGGCTGCATCCCGCGCCGGATCAGCCCGAACTCGCCCATCTGCTTCACCGCATTGATGAGGTCGGTGCCCGCGACCGCGAGGCCCAGCACCTGCGCGCCCGATTGCGCGGCCCGCAGCAGATGCGCGGAGAAGTCGCTCTCATTGAGCGGCGCGCGGGTGGCGCCCACCACCTCGCCGCCCAGCGCGCGGGCGACGGCCGCGCCATTGGCTTCCAGCGAATGGCCGAAGGCGTAGTCGGAGGTGAGAAAGTACCACTTGCGCTTGCCCTCGGCCTTCATGGCGGAGACGGTTCCGCGGGCCAGCGCGTAGTTGTCGTAGGTCCAGTGCAGGCCGTTGGGCGTGCAGCCGGTGCCGGTCAGCTCGGTGTTGCCCGGCGCGATCGAGACGTTGATCTTGGTCTTCTCGC
>JAQGHZ010000066.1 GCA_028291485.1 Rubritepida sp.
AGGGACGGCAAGTACGTGATGGAAGGCGAGGGCAAGACGCTCGATGCCGGCGGGATGGTCGACTACCTGGCCGGCCTTTGCGCCAAGTTCCCCATCATCTCCATCGAGGACGGCTGCGCCGAGGAGGACTGGGACGGCTGGAAGCTGCTGACCGAGAAGCTCGGCGGCAAGGTCCAGCTGGTCGGCGACGACCTCTTCTGCACCAACCCCGAGCTGCTGACGCGCGGCATCGAGGCCGGGACCGCCAATTCGATCCTCGTGAAGGTCAACCAGATCGGCACGCTGACCGAGGCGCTGGAGGCGGTCGAGATCGCCCACCGCGCCGGCTACACGGCGGTGATGAGCCACCGCTCGGGCGAGACCGAGGACAACACCATCGCCGACCTCGCGGTGGCCACCAATTGCGGGCAGATCAAGACCGGCTCGCTCAGCCGCTCGGACCGGCTGGCCAAGTACAACCAGCTCATCCGCATCGAGCAGGATTTGGGCCCCGCCGGGCGCTATGCCGGCCGGACCATCGTGAAGCGCTGAGGCGTTTCCTTCCGAGCGTTGGAATCCCTCGGAATCTGAACGAAAATTCTTGCGCCGGCATGGCGTTTCCCCTTGCCAGCGCGAGGCCAGGGTGATTCTTTGGCGGAGCGAGCCGGGGGGCGCGCTTCGGGGGATTAATGGATTTCGGGCGGGCACTCATCCGCGGCGTGAAGTTCCTGGCGGCGCCGGTGATCCTGGCGAGTGTCGCGGCCTTTTTCGTCTGGCACGCATCGCATGGCGATCGTGGCCTCATCGCGCGCGGGCAGCGCGTGGCGGAAATCGCGGCCGCCCGCGGCGAGCTGCAGCAGGCGGCGGCCGAGCGCGAGGCGGCCGAGCGGCGGGTCAACGGCATGCGTGGCGACCGGCTCGATCGCGACCAGCTCGAGGAGCGCGCGCGGGCCATGCTGAACCTCACCAACCGCGACGAGATCGTCATCCCCTATCCGCCGGGACAGCGTCTCTACTGAAGCGGTCGCGGATCGCGCATTGGCACCCGCCCGAGGGTGTTTCCCATGGCCCGGCGATTCAACCCCAGCCGGTCGCGCCTAACGAGGAAGATCAGCGCTCTAGCAACATTGTTGCGCCGCAGCATAACAATATTGCGTCAACCAGAATTCGGTTAAAGTGAATATTGCGTTGCAATAACTGGGTTTTCTGACAGGAACCCCGCCTTGCGAAGGTCGCGGGGGCGGCTTAACTGTGGCGCATCTCCAGGGAGACGCCCATGCCCGATGCCGCCCCGCCCAAGCGCCGCTCCACCAAAGGTGCCGCCAAGGACAAGGAAATGCAGATGGGGCACAACGCCCTTCTGCGTGCCTATCGGGACATGCTCCTGATCCGACGTTTCGAGGAGAAGGCCGGCCAGCTCTACGGCATGGGCCTCATCGGCGGCTTTTGCCACCTCTACATCGGCCAGGAGGCCGTTGTGGTCGGCATGCAGGCCTCGCTCAAGCCCGGCGACCAGGTCATCACCTCCTACCGCGACCACGGGCACATGCTGGCCACCGGCATGGAGGCGCGCGGCGTCATGGCGGAGCTGACCGGGCGCATCGGCGGCTACTCCAAGGGCAAGGGCGGCTCGATGCACATGTTCAGCCGCGAGAAGGGCTTCTTCGGCGGCCACGGCATCGTCGGCGCGCAGGTGAGCCTCGGCAACGGGCTGGCCTTCGCCAACATGTACCGCGAGAACGGCCAGGTCGCGCTGGCCTATTTCGGCGAGGGCGCCTCCAACCAGGGACAGGTCTATGAGAGCCTGAACCTGGCCGCGCTGTTCAAGCTCCCCTGCATCTTCGTCATCGAGAACAACAAGTACGGCATGGGCACGAGCGTCGAGCGCGCCTCGGCCAGCCAGGATCTCTCGAAGAACGGCGCGCCCTGGAACATCCCGGGCGAGCAGGTCGACGGCATGAACGTGCAGACCGTCTTCGAGGCGGCGCAGCGCGCGGTCGCGCATTGCCGCGCCGGCAACGGCCCGTATCTGCTGGAGATGAAGACCTACCGCTACCGCGGCCACTCCATGTCCGACCCCGCGAAGTACCGCACGCGCGAGGAGGTGCAGAAGATGCGCGAGCAGCACGACTGCCTGGAGACCGCGCGCAGCACGCTGATGGGGCATGGCGTCTCCGAGGCCGACCTCAAGGCGCTGGACGACGAGGTGAAGGCCATCGTGACGGACGCGGCGGATTTTGCGCAGACCTCGCCCGAGCCGGACGAGAGCGAACTCTGGACCGACATCCTGGTGGAGACGAAGTAGATGGGTGTCGAGATCCTGATGCCGGCGCTGTCCCCCACCATGACGGATGGCAAGCTGGCCAAGTGGCTGAAGAAGGAGGGCGACGCGGTGAAGTCCGGCGACATCATCGCCGAGATCGAGACCGACAAGGCGACCATGGAAGTGGAAGCCGTCGATGAGGGCACGCTGACCAGGATCGTCGTGCCCGAGGGCACCGAGAACGTCGCGGTGAATTCGCCCATCGCGGAGCTGGATGGCGGCACGGGTGGTGGCAAGGCGGCGTCCACGCCGAAGCCGGCCGACGAGGCCGCCGCGCGCGAGCGGGCCGCGCCGCTGCCCAAGGCCGAGGACCATGCCGAGGTCGCGGCCAAGCCGCACCCGACCATCGCGGCGACGCCGGTTTCCGTCGCGCCCGAGAAGGATTGGGGCCCGACCAGGTCGATCACCGTCCGCGAGGCGCTGCGCGATGCCATGGCC